>QKGK01000489.1 GCA_003250455.1 Chloroflexota bacterium
ATCAAATCAAATTATATATTTTAATTTGATATTTGTCAAATTAAAATAATAAATAACAATTGAATAAACGTATTTCATCCATTCTTCATCCCTAAAGGAATGTAACAATTTTGCCAATGAACCGTCCTATACGTAAAAAATATACTGTGAAAACGCACCAACAAGAACTACCCGATCAGATTTTGATCGACAGAGCCACTTATGGCGATCAGGAGGCTTTCGGAGACCTTTACGAACGCTATCTTGAACCGATCTACCGCTATGTGTATTACCGCGTATCCACGCCGGAAGAGGCTGAAGATCTGACCGAAACGATTTTTTTGCGTGCCTGGGAAACATTGGTCATGAAAAAAAACACCAAAATAGACAATTTCAAGGCCTGGATCTACCGGATAGCCCATAACCTGACGGTGGACTACCACCGTAAGAAGAGACCCATCCAGCTAGATGCCAGCCAACTGGAAGTGTCTGCCCCCGAACCTACCCTATCGAACCCCGAATTTGTGGTTCAGGACAAACTTTCTGCGCAATCTTTGAACAAGGCTATCGAAAAACTGGAAGAATCCTTCCAGAATGTCATCATCCTAAGATTTTTCAACAAGCTCAGTCACGCAGAAACCGCTGAAGTTCTGGGAATGAAAGAGGGTAATGTGCGGGTCATCCAATACCGGGCGCTTAAGAAACTGCAAACCATACTGACTGAGGAAAACTATGAATGACAAAGACCTCTCTTTGGAACTGGCCCAATGCCTGGAATGGATGGAAAAGACCGGCCGTGGCCCCGATGCCGCCGCCAAACGCTTCCCCCACCATTACCAGGAACTGATCCGGCTCCTGCAAACCGTGGAACAACTGGACGCGGCAGAAAAACCTGCCCCCAGCCAGGAATTTATGTCTGTGGCCCGCACCCGCCTGACCAACCGGATCAATGCTGAATCCGCGGCTGTCCAACAGGGCAATGTAACGAAAGCACAACCGATCCGTCCTATATGGCAAAGCAACAAAACGGGGAAGCTAGCAGCTTCTCGACAATCACAAAGGAGATTTGCCATGAACTGGATCCTAATCATAGGAATGATCGCTTCGGTACTTGCCGGTGGCGGTGGAGTAGCCTATGCTTCGACAGAAGCGCTCCCCGGAGACGGCCTGTACCCAGTGAAAACAATGCTGCAAGATATGGAAATGGTCTTCGCCAACGACGAGCAAGATGCTGAACTGCTGATGACTCGATTGCTGACCAATATCCAAGAAATGCAGCAGCTAGCCGAACAGGAACGCTACGGAGACATCCTCATCGGCCTGGATGAATACCAATCCAACCTGGAAGCAATGAACCAGGTACGGGCACGGGTGGGCTACGACGATGCTGGATCTGAGACCAGCCTCAACACCCGCCTGCAGCAGCAGCTTCAAGACTGCACGCAACTGCTGGAGCAGCTGCAAACCAGACTGCAAACTCAGCTGCAAACGCAGGACCAACTGCAGACACAGGACAAGCTGCAAACAAGACTGCAGGAAGCTATCCAGCTGACGGATACGGGCAACACCTACGGGCCAAACGAAGACCCCGGTCAGCCGGAAGAACCCGGCGAACCCAATGGTGCCGGCCCCGGTGAACCGCAGGGAACGCAAAGCCAGGAACAGAATCAGGAAGAGATCGGCAACCCGGACAACGGATGCCAGGGTGATAACTGCAACGTCGAAAAGACACCTGGTCCCCCGGAAGAAAAACCCGGCAACGGTTCCGGCAGTGGATCTGGCGGGGACAGCGGCAGCGGTGGGGGCGGCAAGCCATAATCCAAACTCAATAAACATCTGGGAGTCGAAATCCTCGTTCGACGAAAGAAAATACCGGGGCCATACACCCGGTATTTTCTGTTTAAGAGGGGGTAAGCCAACCCTATTGTGAACTATTCTGTGATGTTCTCCCCCTCGTTTGTGAATTCCCGCCTGCGCGGGAATGACCGTCCATTTTACCTCGCGTCATTCCCGAATGCCTTTATCGGGAATCCCCCCCGCTAAAGAAAAAACATGACGCATCTCGAATCTCATAATTGGTGAAAAGGTTCATAGAAACATCTTTCGAACGTCTTAATTCCTCAAATAGTCCCTCAATATACTTGATCTTATGTGGCATATGGTTGCGGGCGGTTGAAACCGCCGCAACAAGAAACACAAAGTCCGCCCGTAGGCGGACTTCCCTCTCCGGTTTTCAACCTGCGGAGGCAGGTTTCGTTAAATTGAGCTTTGCTCAATCGGTAGCGGCGACTTCAGTCGCCGGTATAATCCTAAAGATAAAATTAGGGATACGTCATGTTTCAGAATCTTTTAATTCTTCAACCTTAGCCCGGCAGGCCGTCAAAAATTTCCTGGGGGGCAAAAGCCACCCCCACCATGCTCGGACCCGTGTGCGCGCCCAACACCAGCGACATGGTGCCCAGCGGCAGCCACGTGACCTTGAAAACCTTGTCGACCATATCCCGCAGGGCTTCAGCGCCTTCCTGATTGAAGGAATGTAGCACCTGCACGCGCAGCTCTTTGCCGACCGGATGAAAATTCTTCATCTGTTTTACCAGGCCTTCCAGCGCCCGGTTGAAGGTGCGTTCCTGGCCCATCTGCACATAGGTGCCATTCACCTTTTCCACCCCGATGATCGGCTTTATGTTCAGTAATGAAGCGATCAACCCCTTCATATGGCTGATGCGCCCGCCATTGATCAGGTACTTCAGCTCTTTGAGCGTATAAATGCTCTCAGAGCCATCGCGAATGGTTTCCATCAAGCTAATGATCTTCTCTTTAGGCCATCCAGCTTTTACCGCCCGGGAAGCTGCCTCCACCATCCAACCAACAGCTGCCGACAATGTCTTGGCGTCAAAATGAGTGACCTTCACCTCAGGGACCATCTGTGCTCCAGCCACAGCGGAATTATAGGTACCGGAAAGACCGGAAGATATATGGATCGAAAGGACTTCTTCGCCATCTTTTCCCAGTTCGCGGTACGCATTGGCAAAATCTCCTGCAGGAGGCAGGGAAGTTACCGGCAGTCCCTTTGTATTTTCCAGCAAACGATAAAATTCCTGCGGCGTAATATCGATATCTTCCCGGTATGTTTTCCCATCCAGGGTAACCCTCAAAGGGAGGACCGTTACATCCAATTTGTCCAGCACTTCTTGCGGAAACATCAGGTCGGCCCCAGAGTCGGTCACAATTTTCATTTTTGGAATTCCTTTTCATGTAGGATAGAGAAAGCAAGTTTTGCTGCCTATTTTCAATATTCAATCATACACGCAGAGGCATAAATTTGTAAAGAGCCCAGCAAAGGGAAGGTGACATTTGTAACCCCGCAAGTGACAAATCTCGGTATAATGCGGGGAGAATTGATTAAAAATACCCACACCAACGCGAGAATCTTATGGCAAACCAGCAAGTCATCCAAAAAATCTCACACGAACTCACCCAGGCCGCGCTGTCCCAGGCAGGCGGCAATGACGGACGCGCCAGGGTGGGTGCCCGCCGGGCCGCCGGGTGGGCGATAGAAGCCTATCTGCACGACCGGGGAGAACACGCCCCAACCACCAATGCGCTGAAAAATATCCAGTATTTTGCCACCCTGCCGGGTCATAGCGAGAGAGTTTACCAGGTGCTGCACCACCTGACAGTAAAAATGGAAAAAGACAGCGAAGATTCAGATGCCTATTACCCCGTGGAAGATGTAGACCTGGTTGCCGAGGCCCAATGGCTGGCAGAAGAATTGCTCCAAACGAATTTCTGATTCCCCCATCACTGATTTAACGCAGAGAGGCCTACCCTAAAAGCAGGCCTCTTTTCTATATTCATTTGGTGACCGGGAAATTACAGCGATGCAGCTTCTTCGATCACTTTTTGTTTGTCCGCCTGGACCTTTCCCAGAATAGCGATCACAATCCGGATGCCCCCCAGCACCATCGCAAAGAAGCTCACCACCCCGCCAGCCACCAAAAAGCCTTTGCGCCAGGCTGGAGATTTTTGCTCTTCGGGCTCTCCAACCAATTCGGCGCGCAGGCTCTTGATGAACTCAGGCCGAGGCTCCACTGGGTGAAGCGCTTTGCTGAGATGGGCCTCCATCCTCTGCAGGTCCTTCTCGATTGTGATCTTCTGGCTTTTCCAGGGCCATTCAATCCTCATGGTTTACCTACCTTTCAGCTTAATTGAAACTGTCTTCGTACCACCCATTGCTTTGAAGTAATGGATGGCTGGGATCAAGTTTGTTTGCTTCTTCCCGCAAAGACATCAGTGTGCGATGATAAAGGCTTTTGATCGCGCCCTCGGTCCTGCCCATGATCTCCCCAATTTCAGCATTGGAAAGATGATCGACAAATTTGAGGATCAGCAGCTGCTGCCGGTCTTCCGGCAAACGAGCCACCATCTCCAGGAGCAGGTCTTCTTCCTCGGAACGGACCACTGCAGATTCGGGTTGGTCTTGCTGACCCGGTATATGGTAGGTTTCATCCAGTTCCACAATCTGACGGCGGCTGTTGTCCCGGTGCCAGTTTGCTACCAGGTTATGCGCTATCCGGTACAACCATGCAGAGAAGGGCACTCCCCGATCCTCATAATGCGGGATGTGTTTGATCGCCCTGGTGAAGACCCGGGAGGTCAAATCCTCAGCATCATGCTGATTGCCTGTGCGGTAATATATGTAGTTGTAAATGCGGCTTACATAGCGGTCATAAAGAACGCCTAAAGCCTCCGTATCCCCTTGCGCAGCTCTGGCGAGTGCGTCTTCGTCTGAAATATTCAGCACCATACGCCACCTTCACTGGTAGGGTCTCTAACGATTTTCACCATTAATAACCCTACAAGTTCACATTGGTTACAGTCATTTCCATGATATTTTCATGAGTTTTCTGTGAGAATCACGTTTGATTCTTACTATTATGAGTATAACACGAACCGTGTGGGCGTATCTATCCCCAAAAATGCCTGAGGGAGGGTAATTTTTGTTAATGTGCTGAAATTTACGGGCTATGCTTCCTGATCCTCTTCCGGATCATCCTGCAGTAGGTCGTCATCCGAGGATTCGAATCCTTCGCCTATTTCCTCAGCTTCTTCCGGCAGCAGGTCTTCCCCTGCTGCTGCACCCGCCGGAGTGGGCGACACGTAGGTACGGGTGCCGAAGCGGGTGACCAGCACCGACCCCAGCCCCATTGCGCCAACGGCCATCCACAGCAAGCTGCCCAAAAAGCTCCACAGGCCTATGCTGAGCAGCCCAAGCACAAATGAGAGGCTGAAGCTTCCTACTGCTACCTGCAAGGTGACGCTCCAGGATTGTTTGAAGGCCAGCATCATCCGGCGGCCAGTTTCCGCACCGGCGGCGATCAGCCCGAACATCAGCCCCAGCGCCAACGCCAGGCTGAGCAGGATGATTGCCGGTACCGTCAGGGGAATCAGGATCACGGTGATCGAGAGCAGTGCCAGCATCACCACGGCGGCGGTGAACACGGCCACGGAAAGCAAGCCAAACCCGCCGGTCATCACCGGGTTGGTTTGAATCGCTTTGGAAACCCGGCTGCTGTGCTGCGGCACAATCAGGAAGACCAGAACTGCCACTGCTGAGAACACCAACGCACGGGCCAATGCAGCAAAGAACTGCACCACCGGGCGCAAGGCAGTGGATACGCCGGTAAAGAACGGTGACTGAGGCGTTTGTGGGACTTCAGGTGTAGCCGGGGTTTCCGGAGCTGTAATTTCAGGGATGTCAATTTGGGGGATGTTTTCGGTAATGATCTGCCCATTGATCACAGACCCTTCTTCCCGCTCTACCACTGTGGCGGGGGCAATCAGGTCCCCATGGACAACGGCACTCGCGCCTAACGAAACCACGCCGCCGATGGCGACCAGGTTCTTCGTAATCGTCCCGTCTGCATTGACATTGCCGCCAAAAATGACCACGTCACCCTGTACCCTAGAATCTTCTTCCAGCGAGACCACCCCGCCGAAGACTACCAGGTTCCCGACCAGGGTATTCCCGCTTTCCAGCGTGTAGGTGCCAAAAAAGACCACTTCATCATCCAGCAGCGGCGCAGCCCCATTGCTGGCATGTACCGAGCCGGTGAATACCAGGCTGACAAAAAGGATTGTGAGACATACCCCTAAGATCGTGCTGCGTTTATTCGTCATGTTGAACTCCTTGATTCTGCAAATGTCGTCTCACCATAGATACCCAAAGCGCCACCATAATCCCCAGCAAGGTAAACCCTGCAATCCACCAGGAGTTGGGCACCACCCCGGGGAGTGTGCGCAGCATGGTGCTTGCCAGGCCGCCAGTCATTTTGATAAAGATGACTGCTCTGGAAACCAGGCCGACCCACAGGTTGACCACCCCGCCCTGTCCGCTGATGGATGGCAAAAAGCCCAACCCGATCAGCAGGATGAACCCGAAGGCAATCACTAAATTGGTCAGGATCAGCACCCAGGCTTGCTTACGTTCCTCTTTCTGGCGCGCCAGTTCCAGCCGCTGCATCCAGCGGTTGGTAAACCCGGGTAAAGGCGCCACCATCCCCGAACTGCGGAAAGTGGTCTCTACCTCTCCCCAGGCAGTCTCAACAAGAATATCCTCAAAGCGGAATTCATCATCAAATTTTTCAGGCTGTAGACTGTTCATAATTTGTCCTCTCAATCCTGATTGAGTCTTGCTCGGCATCCATCCACACCTCGGCCAGTTCCTTGCGAGCGCGATGCAGCCGGCTTTTTACGGCGCTGACGCTCATGGATAAGGATTCGGCCATCTCCTCATAGGAGTATTCATGCCAATAACGCATGACGATGAGGGCCTTATCCTTTGGCTTAAGAGTCTCCAGCAATGCAGAGACCTTGGCCTGGTGTTCGTCCTGCATCAGCATCGCCTCCAAACTTGCCGATTTTTCAGGGATGTCTGGGCTATCCAGTTCATCCACCGAGAAGGTAGGCAGTTTGCGGCGGCGGTGCTGGTCAATGCAGTAATTGGAGGCGATTGAAAGCAGCCAGGTGGAAAATTTCCTTTCAGGATCGTAACGCCGGAGGGCATTATAGGCCCGGATAAAGGTTTCCTGGGCGGCGTCTTCGGCGTCTCCTGCATTTCCCAGCATGCGGTAGCACAGGTTATAGACGGGTTTCTGATAGACCTCTACCAACCGGGCAAAGGCCAGATCATCACCTTTCTGTGCTCTCTTCAACCAATCCAATTCCGCAGTGTGCATAGATGCTTCATTTCGTGGCTGCAGGGGTTATTTTTGAGGCCGCAAAGCCCCAACCTGCACACACTTCCGATTGGCTCCACCAAATACACCAATCAGGTTTCATTAGTATATACGGAAAAGAGTACTTTCGGTTGCAAAAATCAGCCGGTTTACCTGAGATTGCAAAGGGCATCGGTGAGGCAAAAACATTGTGTTTTCTCACTTTGGAAGGTATCATTGCGGACGTGTTATCCATTTCCTAACCAGATAGGAGGCATTATGCCTGCGACCGTGATCCTGAACCCCTATGCCAACCGGTGGCTTTCGCGAAAACGCAAACCCGAGCTTGAGGCTGCCCTGAAAAAGGCCGGGCTGGACTACGTGCTCCACGAGACAAATGCCCCAGAACACGGGATCGCCGTGGCAAAAGAGGCCGCTCTTGCCGGGAACTTCCCGCTTATCGCCGCGGGCGGTGATGGCACCTTCTCGGAAGTGGTCAACGGGCTGATGCAGGCTGTGACAACGGACAATTTGTCCACCGAGGCGGTCGGGCCGGTTGGATTTGTCCCCTTTGGCACAGCCAACGACCTCACCGACGCGCTGGGGATTCCACGCGACCTGGACGAGGTAGCCCAAATGCTGGTGGAAGGCCACACCACCGTGATCGATCTGGGACGGGTCAACGGGCGCTATTTTGATAACAACTCCGCCGTGGGGCTGGAACCGATGATCACCATCGAAAATATCAAATTGAAATGGCTTAAAGGGGTGGTGCGCTATATGGTCTCCGCCCTGATCGGGATCGTCAAGAACCCCACCTGGGATGGCGAGGTCAGCTGGGATGACGAAACCTATACCGGGAGTCTATCCCTGGTTTCTGTGGGCAACACAAACCGCACCGGCGGCGTATTTTATATGACGCCCAACGCCTCCGTTTCGGATGGCTATCTCGATTTTGTCTTTGCCCCGGCGATGCGCCACCGCCGGCTAGTGCAGATGCTGCCCAAAACCCAGACCGGTGAGCACGTGCACGAGCCGGAAGTGCATGAACACCGCACCCAAAAGCTGACCATCCGCACCCAGACCCCCACGCCAATCCAGGCCGATGGCGAGGTATTCGAAACCGCTGCCACCGAGATTGTGTATGAGGTTGTCCCCGGAATCCTGCGGGTGATCGTCCCCAAACAGTCCTGAAAATAAACCACAAGGTCTTGCGGCACTAAAAGTCGGGCATGATTCTCTCATATCCCATCTATGAGCCCTGCCCTGAACGTCTTTTCCTCTCTTATGGATTCCCGCCTGCGCGGGAATGACAAGCTTTTCTTTTCCAGGTGTCATTCCCGCACGCTTTTGGCGGGAATCCACTTTTTGCTTTTCTACCCTCTAACGACTTTTTTCTACAGACATTCCTTTTTTTCATCTCTTAAAAGCCTTCGACTTCCATCAACCCTGCTGGGGTTTTTCTGTTCTAGCCCTGTGGACCCTAACGTCCTAAAGAATTATAAAAAAACAGGCGAGAAATTCGCCTGTTTTCATTTAATTTCGAACTATTCCCCGATTCAGCTCACCTTTGCGAAGATCGATCCCTCGCCATGTCTACCGCAACCAGTTCATATTGATGCGGTTTATCCACATCCATTCCCAATTCCGCATAGGGGGAGACGACCGCTTTGGCTTTCAATCCCAACCGCCCGCTGAGATACTCGGCTACCTGGTTCAGGTCATACCAGCGGAACAGCAGCGCCAGCAGCAGCCTGGGCCCGAAAATGGCCGCCTGTTTGAATACATTCTTGCGCGAAGCCGTCAGTTCCTGCCACAGTTCCAAATGGTCGTCAATGATCGAATTTGCCACAATGTTCAGGTCTCCGCCGCACACACGCACACCTTTCAACGGGGCAAAAGTGCGGTTTGCTCCCGGGAAGCGTTTCTCCATGGTCTCATCGGTGATGACATGGTACAGCAAATCCTCGTCAGACAGCTCGCCATTCTCCAACACCCAGTCCACCATTTCCGTCTGCAGTGTGGGAATATCGCCGGAAGCGATCAAGGTATGGGTCGATTGTGGGGAGGATTCGCGTGAATAGCGCACACCGGCAATGATGTTTTCGACCAGCCCTCCCTGATCCGGGATGTAGCTCATCCGCTTACCCGCCGAAAACCCACCGGATTCATCCACACCCACCAGGATCAATTGGTCAATGTGCTGGCTGGCTGAAAGGGCATCCAAAACCCACTGGAGCATGGGCTTTCCGCTCAAAGGCAAAAAGGCTTTCTTTTTGGGTTTATTTCGGGGGACACGGGGATAAAAAGGATCATCAGGAGAAAGTTCTCCGCCAGCAAGAATCACGACGTTCATAGGGCTTTCCTCGAATTAGGATAGTACGATTATAACCCCAGATCGCCGAAAAAAGATTCAACTCTAAATAAAGGACAAAATCAATCTGCGTTGAGGATTTCATCCAGGTCTTCAGGGAGTTCCGGGCTGTCCTGCCAGGGGTCTGCGTCTGAGAGGCGGGCGAGCAGATATCGGATGATCACCCCTGCCGAACTGATCAGCGGCACCACTACCAATGCCAAAAGGCCGCCGCCCAGGGTAAGCGCGCCCAGCACACTTACCAGGATCACCGCGGGGTGCAGCTGCAGCCCCTGCCCCAACACCTTGGGACGCATATAGTAATTTTCGAATAAATGGATGGAGGTATAGACGATCACCACGATAATGACATACCAGATTTTACTCAGGCCAAAAAAGTCCCCCCGCGTGAACAAAGCCACCAGACCAGCTACCACCACGAAACTGGAAGAGCCCACCGAAGGCACCAGACCGAAGGCCGCTGCGGCAAGGCCCAGGATGATCGCCGCCGGCAGCCCCAACAGCGCTGCCGCTACCCCGGCAAGGATACCCAGGATCGCCATAGTGAACAATTGACCCCGCAGGTACACATCCCAAATCTTGCGCAGCCGGATGAACAGCTCATAGGCATCGCGCTTCAAATATTGGGGAATGCCGTTAAACACACTATTGCGCGCCCGGGTCCAGTCTGCCAGCAGATAATACAACAGGATGACGATAACGCCCAACCAGACCAGGTTCTCGGTCACCGCCGCCAGGGATTCGTACACCAGTTCCGGGCGCAGCGCATTGGTGAGCGAATCTTCGATCCCGGTGGGGATGCCGCTGAAAACGCGATAGCCTAATACCGTGGTGTGGGAGAAGAAGTCATTAATCCCATTGATGATCTCCACCGTCTGGCCGCTGAGGAAATCGATCTCGTTGATCACGATGGGAGTGACCACTGCCGGAATGGTAGCGATGATGACCAGAAAAGCAAAGAACACGATCACACTGGCCGCTTTTTGGCTCAGGCGGGTGCGGTTGTGTAAAAATGTCGCCACCGGGTAGAGCATGAATGCCAATAGTCCGGCAATCACCACCGGGCGCAGCAGCGAGCGGATAAAATATAAAAATGCCACAAATAAGATCAGCAGGATGCTGATGACAAAGATTCGGGTTTGCGTACTCCACCTGGGTTCCATTTTGTTGATGCCTCCACCTGAAAGTTCCATCTGTAATTTTATACGGGAACATTGCTTCAGGGTTGTATAAATTCCTGCTGTCTAAACCTATTATAGCCAAAAGCTGTCCAAATTACCTGCATGCCCGACGAATAATTTTCCCGCATGCCATTTTCTCCCAATCTCGCAGGGTTACGTTAAAATGAAGAAAACAACGCCGGAGGAAAAAAATGGAAACCCGTCAATTGGGAAAAACCGACTTACATGTATCCGTCCTGTGCATGGGCAGCATGCAGTTCGGCTGGACAGCCGACGAACCCACCTCACACGAAGTGCTCTCCCGGGCCTATGAAGCCGGGGTCAACTTCATCGACACCGCCGACATTTACTCCCGCTGGGTGCCGGGGAACCCGGGCGGCGTTTCCGAGCAGATCATTGGCCGCTGGATGAAAAGCTCCAGCATCCCCAGGAGCAAGGTGGTGATTGCCACCAAAGTGCGCGGGCAGATGAGTAACGACCCCGCCGACCAGGGCCTCTCACGCGTGCATATCATGCAGTCGGTGGAAAACTCACTCAAGCGGCTGGGCACCGATTACATCGACCTGTACCAATCCCACGCGTTTGACGAAAACATCCCGATTGACGAAACCCTGCAAGCCTACGACGACCTGATCCGGCAGGGAAAAGTGCGCTACATTGGCGCATCCAACTACCCGGCCTGGAGGATGATGCAAGCCCTGTGGACGGCAGACAAACTGAACCTCGCCCGCTACGACAGCCTGCAGCCGCATTACAACCTGGTGCACCGCGAGGAGTTCGAGCAGGAGCTGGCAGAGATCTGCGACACCTACGATATCGGCGTGATCCCTTACAGCCCGCTGGCAGGCGGGTTCCTGACCGGGAAATACCGCAAGGGGGAACCGGTCTCCAAAGACTGGCGGGGGAAGGACAACGGGCGTATCCAGGGCTACTTCACCGAGCATAACTGGCGTATGCTGGACAAAATGGAAGCCATCGGGCAGGAAAAAGGCGGCTATTCGATCTCTCAGGTGGCCTTGGGGTGGATGCTCTCCAAACCGGTAATCACCAGCCCGATCATCGGGCCGAAAAATATCGCCCAACTGGAAGATAACCTTGGGGCTGCCGACCTGCGTCTGAACGAGGACGAAATCGAGATCATCGAACGGAGGAGTAACTAAAAGGTTGGATTCAGGCGCACAAAAATAGCCCCCAAATCCATAAGAACTAAAAGGAAAGTCTTATCTAAATTTTTGGACTAAGATTATTAAGCGGGATTGATTGCTACATGACATCAAAGGTTTCAAAGATGGAAATATCCGCGCCACCATCCAATACGGGACAGCCTTTTGCCATCTCAACCGCTTCATCAAAAGAAGCCGCTTCGATGACGGTATAACCAGAGGCCATGCCTACAGCAGAACCATCCCGAACCGAACCATCACTCCCGACCATTTTTGCCATCGGAGTAAAAGGGTTTCCGGGATCAGCAACAGCAGCGCCAAGGG
>QKGK01000246.1 GCA_003250455.1 Chloroflexota bacterium
AATCCCTACAAAGCCAACGCAGGGGATGAGTTCACCCTGAGCATCTACCGAAAGGGACTCAACGTACCCGTGGACGGCCATGCCTATGCCAACCTGATCCTCTTCTACACCGACGGGTCTAGCGAGACATTCTTCCTTTGGCTGCATCCCGGTGACCTGAGCATCTGGCAGCAGCGCTCGATCACCGTCACCGCCGCCAAGGATGTTAAACGCTACAACCTCAATATCTTCTACAAGAAGGCTTCCGGCACCATGTGGGTCGATGACATCGCCCTGACCCGCAACAGCGGCGGCAACCTGGTCTATGACTTCTCCTTTGAGATCTGGAAGCCCGACGACTGGATGCTGGCCGAGAACTTCACTCGCTCTGACGGCACAGAATGCGACACCGGTCTTGAGCGCTCTGGGGACTGTGTGCTGACCTTTGTCGGCGACGGGACCAGCAAGCGGCTGCTGATGCGCGTGATGCAGTCCGGCAATGCCGGCGATTATCTGAATTTCAGTATCTTCCGGAAAGGGAAGAACCTGCCAGTGGGAGCAATCTATGCCAACGTCATCCTGGTAAACACAGACGGCACGGTAAGTCACAACATCCTATGGCTGCGCCAGGGAGACTGGACTGTGTGGGAGCGGCGGGTGCTGCAGATCACCGCCGAGAAGGACTTCAAGTGGATCAACCTGAATATCTTCTACAAAGAGGGCACTGGCACCCTTTGGCTGGATGACATCAGCCTGATGATGCAGTAAAGTTCATTGTAGAATGAAAATCCGCAGCTTTTCACGAATTGAAAGGCTGCGGATTCGATCAGGAATCTATCCTTTTTCTCTAATTATTTTCAACAATATTAGTTTCTGATTCGGTAACTTGCCCTCAGAACAGTCAACCAGAATTCCCTGCTTGGCTTATTCGCCTCTATTCTGGATAAACACCGCCAACCGCTTGCGCTGTGTGTACACCACATACAGGGCTAAAATGATTCCCCCACCAGCCAGCAGGTAAGGAAGGTACTGCTTCAGGTACCCACTGATCAACGCCCATTCATGTCCAAGCAGATACCCGGCCCCGATCAACAGCGTACACCATAAAAACGCCCCAACAAAGGTGGCCGCTAAAAAAGGAACAAACGCCATCTTGGCTAACCCTGCCGGGATATTGATCAGGGTACGGACCCCGGGCATCATGCGGCCGATCAGCACGATCCCCGAACCCCAGCGCTGAAACTGGTTTTCGGCATTGGTAATATGAACCGGGTCGATGCGCAGCCAGCCAGCGATTTTATCCACCACCGGGCGGCCGCCCAAACGTGCCACCCAATACGGAATCGAGGCACCGATCACACTGCCCACCGCAGAGATCAAACCGCCCACCAGGATCAGAGAAGGATGCACCTGGTTTTCCGCGATCAACATCCAGCCGGCCAGCCCCAGGATGATCTCACTGGGCGTGATACCGGTTGCATTTTCAAAAATCAGTAACAGCGCCACGCCCAGCCACCCCCACGCGTTGTACAGCGCATGCGTTGTAGACAATACCAACGTTTCCAATTCAGCAATCATCATTTCTCCTTTGAAACCAATCATTAATAAAAGGGGCAGCCTGCCGAAAACTGGTGGGAGGTATAAAAAAGACCATCGCAAATAATACGATGGTCTTGCATTTACTTCCTGATAGCCGGGAAATTTCTTTCCGTACTGACGGCTATCCAACCCAATCACTGGGCAGCTACTCCCCATCGGAGCGAATGCATTCTAAAATGAACCATTCGTCCTGTCAAGCCTTCGGTTTCTCCACAAGTGCGATAGGGTATGATAATATCCCCTTGCCTTTTATCAACTACCCTCACTACAGGACAAAATTTTTATGCACCTATCACCCTCACTTGCCGGGACCCCGGAAGATCCTACCAGATTTATCCCGCTCCTGATCGTCTTAGGACTTGCTTTTATCACCCCGCTTTTGTTATCCCGCTTCCAACGCCTTCCCGTGGTTGTTGGAGAGATCGTATTTGGCGTGATCGTCGGACCATCCCTTTTGGGGTGGGTCACCGAAGGGCCCATACTGGGATTCATGTCCGATATCGGCCTGGCTTTTCTCATGTTCCTGGCCGGAATGGAGATTGAATTCGACCTCATTTTTGGCAAGAAAAGCCAGAAAAAAAATGGGCCCAACATCCTGTTCTCTTCGCTGGGAATCTATGCTTTAACCGTTGCGCTGTCTTTGATTGGTGTGCTGCTGGTGCGCCAGATCGGCATCCAGGGAGACACATGGCTGCTGGTATTCGTGCTCAGCGCCACCTCGCTGGGCGTACTGCTCCCCATCCTCAAAGAGCGCGGCTTGCTTGCCACCCCCTTTGGGCAGGTAATTTTCCTGACTGCCATGCTGGCAGATTTCATCACCGTCATCCTGCTCACCGTGCACCTCATCCTGATGGACAAAGGCTTTGACCTGGAGATCTTCTCCCTCGGGCTTTTGTTCGTCGCTTTCCTGGTCTTTTACCGGGTTGGGCCGGAGGTGGTACGCATGCCCATGGTCAGCAGCCTGATCGACCGCCTTTCCAGCGCCACGGTGCAGATCAAAGTGCGCGGGGCAATTGCCATTCTGATGGCCTTCGTTGTCCTGGCGGAATTTGTGGATGCCGAACTGATCCTGGGGGCTTTTTTGGCCGGGATGATCATCTCTTTGATCCGCCGCCCTGAGGACGAGGGGTTGATCCACAACCTGGAAGCCTTTGGGTTCGGTTTTTTCATCCCCATCTTTTTCATTATGGTCGGGGTAGACCTGGATATCCGGGCTTTGCTCTCCTCTCCGGAACTGCTGGCCGCCTTGCCCAGCTTCCTCGGGATCGCATTGGCCATCAAACTGATCCCCATGCTGGTAGTCAAGCGCCATTTTAGCTGGAAGGAAATCTTTGCCGGCGGCTTTCTGCTCAATACGCACCTCTCGCTGGAGGTTGCGGTGGCGGTGATTGGCTTGCGGGCAGGATTATTCGATCAGGCCACCAGCACCACGGTGATCGTATTTGCGGTGCTGACGGTCTTGTTGATGCCGCTCTTCTTTGGAGCGCTGGCCCCGGATGCGCCCAAAAAGAAGCAGCCATACCACCTGATCATCGGGGCCACTCAACTGGGCGTTACCGTGGCGCAGCAGCTGCGCGCCAATGGCGACAAAATCCAGTTCATCCTGACCGCTCCGGAAGAGCAGTCAACCCTGGCAAAAACAGACCTCCCCGCTTTTGAGATCCCATTCAGCGAGTTGGATGCCCTGGACCCA
>QKGK01000164.1 GCA_003250455.1 Chloroflexota bacterium
GGTCGGCCAATCGCCAGGGATGCACAGGTTCTTGCTGTTAGCTACCTCATCGCAGTATTCTGCAGTCCCGGTTTTCCCCGCCACAGGGATGGGAAAATTCCCAAACAGCTCATCTGGATCGGAAAGGGTGCCCTCTACTGCTGCCAGGCGCATACCTCTCTGAACAGCTGTGAACACAAAAGGCTCAATTGTTTTGTATTCGCCAGTCGGTTTGCAGCTGCCAATTCCCAGTGGTTCGTCAAACTCCTTGATCAAATTATCCTCCGTCAGGTCCCATTTCATGTCAGGCACCCAGGGGCTGATCACTTCAGGACGGATCGGGTCACCATCTTCGTTGTATACCTGGCCTTCCACAGTCCCGTCAGTGGCGTAATAATAATCATAAAGGTCGCCATTCTCATCCAAAACAACAAAATCAATCTGCTGACCCTGCGCATTGTATACCTGCGCAATGATCCGTCCCAGCGGGTCCATTTCACTTTCCAGCAAATTCCCATATTCATCCATCACCACGGTTACGGTTTCACCCTCGTCATCCACTATTTCTCTCACCATGGTTGGACGCATCAGCTTCCCATCGTTGGCAACGGTTGCCGCAGATAACAATACCTGCATCGGTGTTGAAATGATGTACCCTTGACCTACCCCCGCGATATAGGTATCTCCGGTAGACCAGTTCTCACCCTGGTTGATACGTTTCCAGGTAGGGTCAGGAACAAGGCCGTCCGTCTCATCGGGGAGTTCGATCCCGTTAATCTGGTTATACCCCATTGCCTCTGCATATGTCCCCAGGCGGCAAACACCCAGCCCTTCAATACCTTCAGCAGCATACCCCCCGCCAAGTTTATAGAAATACACGTTGGAAGAATTAGCAACTCCACCATAAAAATCCAGCTGACCAAACCCTTCCCGGTTCCAGTCCACAAACTCCCGAGCCTGGCCCGGGTCTCCCGGATAAAAGCTGTTTTCCACCGTAATTAGCCCCGGAGTCTGCACCAATTGGGTCGTTGTCACAACACCTTCATTCAATGCCCCAGTACCTGTGACAAGCTTAAATACCGAACCTGCTGGCAGCTCGGCTCCAACCACATGGTTGAGAAGCGGGTTTGTCGCATCTTCCACCAGCTGATTATAGTAATAGCTTGGAATAATCTGCGCAAACCGGTTATTTTCATAGGTCGGCCATGAGACCATCGCCAACACCTCGCCAGTTTGCGGGTTCATTGCCATCACAACGCCGCTGCTGATCCTGATTGCCCCGGTATTGCCATTAAAATAGGTGTTCCAGAAATTGATTTCCCGCTTCAATATCGCATCTGCTGCCTGCTGAAACCGTAAGTCTATCGTCAGTACCAGGTTTAATCCCTCCTGTGGTTGGACAATGCCCTCAATATCGCGCACGACAGCCCCACCGACATCCACCTCTACCACCCGTTTTCCTGGAACGCCCCGCAGAAGTTGGTCGAAATACAATTCCAACCCACCATAACCGATCTTATCCCGGTTCGGAATAAAACCCAGTTCCTGCAGTTGATCTTCAAGCGTTGCTGGGATCGGCCCCAGATACCCGATAAAGGTCGAGGTAAGGTCCCCCGTAGGATAATCCCGCACCGGTTCGATCTGGATGCTCACACCATTCCAATCCACAGCCTTTTCCATGATCGTAAGGGCACGGTCGCGTTCAACATCACATTCAAGCAATACCGGTTCATAGGGGTCAAAAGTCAGCCCAACTTCGAACATTTCTTTGATTCCCAGATTTTCCCCACACTGGATCAATATATTCTCTGCCTCTGGGTCATCATCAAAAGAGATTGGCTTTTCCGTATATTCGGATAGCTCGCGGAAGATCCGGCTCTGTTCCCCTAAATCATCCGGCACCTGCGCAGGGGTTATCGCAATATTGTAAGAAGCGACATTTCTGGCCAGCACAATGCCGTTTCGATCATAGATCACGCCGCGTTGTGTTTGCAAGCTCACGGTTTCCGTTCGGTTATTTTCCGCTTCCTGAGACCACTCCTCACCCTGGAGTATTTGCAGCGAAAACAAACGGATCACAAAGATCAACATTACCAAACCAAAAAAGCCGATAAAACCGTAAATGCGCCACGGGGCGATCTTATTTTCCAATTGATTATTTGAAGAATTCATACCTCAACCTCACGCGGGTAAACCGTTTTTGCCACTTCTCCAACTAATCCATAAACAGGCAGCACCATCAGCATATTCAGCACCAGTGATGGCAAAATAACAATATTCAATACCTCGACTAAATCTATGGGTACGCCCACGATCCATAAATAAACCGCTTCAAGGCCATATATCAGGAAAGAACCCACAAAGGTGGAAATCAGTAGCAGCCAGATAGGGACCTGCCACAATTGTTGTTGGACAAGATAAACCATTCCAGCCAGAAGCAAATAACCGATAACAGGCAGCCAAAATGGCAATGCGGAAGAAATGCCTACCAGCAAGCCAACAACCAGCGCCCAGCGCAGCTGACGAAACTCTGTCGCCTGCAATATCCAGGAAAGCAGCACCAACATCATTAGATCTGCCGCCCCGTAAAGCATATTCAATCGAGTGATGATCGAATTCTGGATCATCATTGCGCTGATAAACATCAGCAGCGGAACCAGGGTTTGCATATGGGACTCTTATTCCTCGGTTTCGACAGGAATGAGCGGTTCAATATTGATCGGACGATAGTTTACGATCACCAAAACCACATCCAAGCGCTCAAAATCCACCGCGGACTGAACAGCCCCTTGCTGGAATAATTCTGTAGCGGAACTTCGAACACTGGCTACCTGTCCCACCAAAATATCTGGCGGATAAACGCCGCCCAAGCCGGAAGTCAGGATCAGGTCTCCCGGGTTTATATTTTCGTCTTGGGCGATCAGGTCTAAACCCAGGTCGCTCGTAATGCTCCCAGAAAGTACTGCACCTGTATTGGCGGGCTGAATGATAACATTCACATCCGAGGCGGCATCTGTGATCAACATCACCCTGGCCGCAGTTGCTGTCACAGCATCCACCCGGCCAACCAGCCCCTCCGCACTTACTACCGGCATGCCGCTCAGCACACCTTCGTCCGAGCCAATATCGATGATCACATATTTCAGGAACGGGCGGGGATCCCGGAAGACTACCGTCGCAGCCTTATATTCATTCTCTCGCTGGCTGCGGGCAAAATCCAGCAATGAAGACAATAACTCCACTTCACTCACTTGCTGCTGTAAAGAGATCACCTCAGTCTGCAGATTGGCAACCTCTGCCTCGAGCTCTGCATTGCGCTGTCGCAAGCGGACCAGGTCATCCGGGGCATTTATAAAGTCTTGCAAAGCCTGAAAACGAGTACTTAGCAAGGTTTGGACACCGAGAAATGGGGTTAAAACTGCATTCCCTACAGGTGCTAAAAATCCCCCCAATGCTAATGCCAAAATTCCTACAATAATCAAACCAAGGGCGATCGTTTGCCATTGGCGGTTTTTTCTAAATTTCATTTACTGTACCATCTTATGACGGTTGTGCACACCTCCGGGAGAGGGGAAGCATTCATTACTGACGTTCATCTACACTCAACAACCAATGCCGCAGGTTTTCGAAATCTTCGAGTACCAGTCCCGCTCCACGGGCCACACAGGTCATCGGATCTTCTGCAACCCAGGCGCGGATACGTACTTCTTCTGTTACTCGCTCTGCTAACCCGAGCAATTGCGCCCCGCCTCCAGCCAGACAGATACCAATGTCCATCAAGTCGGAGATAATTTCAGGCGGCACCTCGTCCAGGGTGTCCTTAACCGTCTCTACGATCGTTTCCACCGAGCCAGAGATGGCTTCACGGATCTCTATCGAAGAGAGTTCCAGCGTTTCTGGTAATCCCGATACCAGGTTCCGTCCCCGAACCGTGTAGGTTTTTTCCTCAGGTAGGGGGAACGCTGAACCGATCTTCATCTTTACCTCTTCAGCCATCCGCTCCCCAATCAGCAGGTTATATTTATTTTTCACATACTGGAGAATATCCTGGTCCAATTCATCTCCAGCCACACGCAAAGACCGCGACGTGACCACCCCGCCCATGGAAAATACCGTCACTTCGGTCGTCCCACCACCGATATCGACGATCATACTGCCCCCAACCTCTGCCACAGGCAGACCGGCGGCAATTGCCGAAGCAGTTGGCTCTTCGATCAAATAGGTCTCCCGTGCACCAGCGAGCGCGCAGGCATCGTAAACCGCCCGCTTTTCCACTTCGGTAACCCCCGAAGGGATCCCCACAACTACGCGTGGGCGGGGAAATGGGACAATACTTTGCTGGTGCGCTTTATCGATGAAGTAAGCCAACATCTCCTGGGTAATCTCAAATTCCGAAATTACACCATCCCGCAGCGGGCGAACTGCGATCATGTTACTGGGCGTACGCCCCACCATCGCTTTTGCTTCTTTCCCAACAAAATAAGGCTCTCGCGTACGTTTGTCTATTGCGACCCAAGAAGGTTCATTAATAGTGATCCCTTTTCCGCGAACATGTACCAACGTGTTTGCTGTCCCCAAATCTATGCCAATGTCAAGAGAAAAGAACCCTAAAAACCAATTGAGGAGATTAAAAGCCAAAGTGCGCTCCGTTTTGAAAGATTTCGACGTTTTGGTAAGGAATACAATTTTCGCCAATTTTCCAATTTACCAAGGCGAAATTATACCACGTAGAATGATTTCTAATCCCGAAATTTTACGTTCACTAAATTATAATCGTAATCTTCAAAGTTCGCAGAATTTTCACAAAGGGATAAAATTGGTGTATAATGTCGCGAATTGACCCAAAACCAATTCAGATCCAGGAGGTGTTGGCAGGCAATTTAAGTTAAGGAAAAGACAGCGCATGGCCCAAAAATTTTTGGGTGACGAGGACGAGGGTTCCTCACCGCAAGGTGAGGTTAACCGGGAATTAGCCAGGTGTTCACCTGCTTGCCGGGAAAATCGAAAGATCAGCGGATGCCCTCCGGAGACGCCATCACTCCGACTTCTTTTCCTCCATAAAGAGATCCAAGGCTGATAAAAAACTTCGGGTAACCGGAAAACAAAGGCCACGGAAGATGGAAAGAGACAACACCTGAATTGGAAAGTTGATTCAGGCAATGACGATTATATGGAGGTTCCAAATGTGTGGAATTGTTGGATATATCGGTCCGCGTGACGCTACGCCGATCATCTTGAATGGCCTTAAACGGCTGGAATACCGCGGCTACGACTCTGCGGGAATCGCTGTTCTGGAAAATTCACATATCGAAGTCCGGCGGGATGCCGGCAAACTGAACCGGCTGGTTTCGATGGTAGAGGGCGCTCCTCTCTCCGGAAATTTGGGGATCGGCCATACCCGCTGGGCTACTCACGGCGAGCCAAACGCAAAAAACGCCCACCCGCATATCGGCTCCACTGGCGAAGTGGTAGTCGTGCACAATGGGATCGTTGAAAATTTCCTGGAACTACGCGATGAGCTGATCGCCGAAGGAACAACGCTCCATTCCGAAACGGACAGTGAAATCATCGTCCACCTGATTGAGAAATTTCTCTCGACCGAAAGCGATCTGCTTTCCGCATCCCGCAAAGCATTTTCCCTGCTCAAAGGGCACCACGGTATCGTGGTCATCTCGTCCAAAGAACCGGATAAGATCATCGCCTCGCGCATTGGCAATGCTGGCGGTGTGGTTTTTGGATATGGTGAGAATGAGATGTTCGTCGCTTCCGACCTGCCTGCCATCCTGGAACACACGCGCAGGGTGAGCTTTCTGGAAACCCACCAGATCGCTGTGGTCACCAGGGATGGAGTGGAAGCCCAAACCTTTGAAGGCGAACCGGTGGAACTGGAAACCGAAAACATCTCCTGGGACCCTGTCGCCGCTGAAAAAGGTGAATACCGCCACTTCATGCAGAAAGAAATCCACGAACAGGTCCGCTCGATCACCGACACCATTTCCGGGCGGGTGGATTTTGAAAAAGGGAAGATCATTCTCCCGCAGCTCAACCTGACCAAAGAATTTGCCAATCAGATTGATCGCATCATTCTGATCGCCTGCGGCACAGCCTATTATGCTGCCATGGTCGGCAAAGTGCTTATTGAGAATATTGCCCGCATCCCCGTGGAGGTGGATGTCGCTTCAGAATTCCGGTATCGTGACCCGATCATCAATGACCGGACTGTGGTGATTGCCATCAGCCAATCCGGGGAGACAGCGGATACCCTGGCTGCCATGGCCGAAGGCAAAAAGCGCGGAGCAACCCTGTGGTCGATTGTCAATGCAATTGGGTCTCAGGCCATGCGGATTGCTGATGGCTATATTTCGATGCAAACCGGCCCGGAGATCGGAGTTGCTTCTACCAAAGCCTATTCAGCCCCATTGGTGGATCAATACATGCTTGCCATCCTGCTGGCAGACCTGCGCGAGGTGATCACAGAACAGGAACGCCGTGCCTTGGTTGAAGACCTCCGCCACCTGCCAGAATTGGTTGGACAGGTCCTTTCAAGAGAAAATCAGTACATGCAGGTAGCCCATGCACTCAAAGATTCCCTGAATTGCATCTATCTTGGTCGCGGCATAAACATGCCCACTGCTTTTGAAGGAGCATTAAAACTCAAGGAGATTTCCTACATCCATGCCGAAGGGTATCCCGGCGGAGAAATGAAGCATGGCCCTATTGCCCTCTTTGATAAAGACCTGCCCGTGGTCGTGATCGCCACTCAGGACCAATGGTACGACAAGATGATCAGCCAGATAGAGCAGACCAAGGCCAGGGGAGCCCCGGTGATCGCAATGGCAACCGATGGCGACAAATTGATCCCGCCCCTGGCCGACCATGTCATTTGGATTCCTGAAGTCTCTTGGATGCTCAGCCCGGTGCTTACGGTCATTCCGCTGCAAATATTGGCCTACCACATCGCCGCCATCCGCGGTCTTGATGTGGACCAACCCCGAAACCTCGCAAAATCCGTCACGGTTGAATAACTGTATCGATCTCCAATTAGATTGGGCTTGTGTAAAATGCAAGCCCAATCCCCATAATTCTTAGGAGAAACCCATGTCTGACAATAACGAAATCTTGTTAAGAGTTCAGGAAGATAACGTAAAATTTATCGCCCTTCAATTCACAGACGTTACAGGTGCTGTTAAAAGCGTAGATATTCCTGTATCCAAACTGGAAGATGCGCTGGAAGAGGGAGTCTGGTTCGATGGCTCTTCAGTGGAAGGATTCGCCCGCATCCAGGAAAGCGATATGCGCTTGGTGATCGATCCCGACACATACGCAGTCTTACCCTGGAGCCGGGAAGAGATCAAGCGGGCGCGTTTTTTCTGTGACATTCACCAGATGGATGGCCAGCCTTTCCAGGGCAACCCGAGAAATGTGCTGAAAAATGTACTTGCCCGCATCAAAGACAAGGGTTGGATATTTAATATTGGAGCAGAACCCGAATTTTTCCTGTTTAAACAAAATGGGGATTCCCCAAATGGCATTCACCCGGTACCCCACGATGTTGGCGGCTATTTTGACTTCTCTGCTGTAGATGAAGCCCTGCGAGTTCGCACAGAGATCATGGATGCCCTCTCGCAAATGGGATTGGACATCGAAATGGGCCATCATGAAGTTGCCCTGGGACAGCACGAGATCGATTTTCGGTTTTCAGACGTTCTGCAGGCCGCAGATAATGTCATCACGCTGAAATATTCCGTAAAAGCCATTGCTGCCAAACATGGGCTGGTGGCTTCATTCATGCCCAAACCGATCTTCGGCATTAACGGCTCCGGGATGCATGCCCACCAATCCATATTCGACCAGGCAGGCAAAAACCTTTTCTACGATCCCGATGCAGAATTTCTCCTTTCCGATTTTGCCAAACATTTTATCGCCGGCCAGCTAAACCATGCAAAAGGCATGTCTGCAGTGCTTTCCCCAACAGTAAACTCTTATAAACGCCTGGTTCCAGGCTATGAAGCGCCTGTCTATATCGGTTGGGCACAAACCAATCGCTCGGCGCTGATCCGTATTCCTTCCGCGGTCAAGGACGGTAAAGCTGTCCGGGCCGAACTGCGCTGCCCCGATCCCAGTTCAAACCCTTATCTCGCTTTTGCGGTAATGCTTGCAGCCGCCTTGGACGGCCTTGAAAAACAAATGGAATGCCCGGCACCACTCAATAATGTTAATATATACGACCTTTCTCCCGAAGAACGGGCTAATATTGGCCTATTGGAGTTGCCTGGTTCATTGGCAGAAGCATTGCAAGCGCTTTCGGGAGATAATGTAGTCAAGGAAGCCCTTGGCCCAGTTGCTTACGAAGCCTTTATGCGCGCGAAAACAGTAGAATGGAAAACCTATATCTCAACTGTCACCGACTGGGAAGTTGACCGCTATCTGGCCACAGCATGAAACACCATGAATATTCAGATTTCAAGTTTAAGGATGAACTAAAATGAAACCATCCAATTCGCCCCAGGTTGACGAGTATATTGCGAATTTTCCCGAACCGGTCCAGGAAATTTTGGAAAAAATCAGGGAAACCATTCGTCAGGCAGTTCCAGAAGCGACGGAAACCATCTCCTATGGCATCCCCACATTCAAGCATCACGGCAATCTGGTGCATTATGCTGCTTATAAAAACCACATTGGATTCTACCCATCGTCTTCCGGCGTCGAGCAGTTCAAGGCAAAACTCAACGCATATAAGCTCTCTAGAGGGACGATCCAGTTCCCGCTGGACAAGCCCATTCCATACGACCTGATTATGGAAATTGTGGCCTTCCGGGTCCAGGAAAATGAGGATAAGGCCAAACACAAATAGGCAATTAAAAAGAATGAGTGCGGATCCGCACTCATTCTTTTTGGGAGAATTCGCCTTCACTACGAAAATTCCCATAAGGGGTGAAACTCCACAACCAAATTATCCCCTTTAATTAATGGCTTGTGAGAAATATTTAATTTGTAATAATCAGGCTATTGAACCTGAATTTCTATTACACCTTTCACCTGTAACGAGCCTGCAAATCCAGGCAGTACCGTGCTGAAACCGCCGTTGCTGCGGAAGGATACAATGCAGTCTGCACAAGCATTCAGATCTTCCAATGTGACTTCGGCAGTATAGCCATCATCTGCCACAAACACGACTTTGGTCGCATCCGCATTCACCTGAGCCAGTCCCAATAATGTGATGATCGGCACGCCGGTGTAAGTGGACTCTTCTCCGTCTTTGTGGTGTCCATCGCCCGGACCTCATCCTCTGCCCAGGCCATCTCGGTTGCCACACTACCGGTGATCTTGAGGGCCGCTTCTGCAACATTAATGGGTTCTTCGACTTCTTCTGCGGCATTGTCGGTATTCCCCCCGGAGCCATTTCCGCCACCAGATCCGCTTCCCCCAACAGACCCATTGCCCCTACCGAAACCGTTGCCCCCACCCGAGGATGAATTGTAGGCTGTATTCTCGGCCATATTTGCATTTGCATCATTGCCGCTGCCTGCGCTGCAGGCAGAAACCGCTAGAGCGATCAACAGGACCAAAGCTGTGATAAATAACCAACTTCTTCTCATTGTTTGTCTTCTCTAAATTATGTTGGACATATTATACTTGGAATATGTCAATTGTTCTAGTATAATTGACACAATCTAAACTGACTAGTCTGAAAGGGAAAGTCATGGCAAAGACCCCTTTATTCCAAAAAATCGCAGAAGCTGTTCGTCAGGATATTGTATTTGGCTCGCTCCTCCCAGACGACGATTTGCCCACGGTGCGCGAAATGGCCGAAAAATGGCAGTGTGCGCCGGGGACAGTGCTGCGCGCTTATCAGATCCTGGCCGACCAGGGGTTGGTCAACAGTCGTCCGGGGGCGGGCACCCATGTAACCTCAGATGCTACCCACTCCCTTCGCTCTCCGCTGCGGCAAGCCACCCTGATCAATAAAACTGAAGCCTTTTTACTCCAGGCTATTGCCGCTGGTTACTCCGAATCGGAAATCGAGATCGCCTTTTCCCTTGCGTTGGATCGCTACAAATCTCTCACTCCGCAGAATGCCAAAACTGAACATACCACACTCAAATTCATCGGCAGCCACGATCCGGCCCTTACCTTGCTGATCTCACGGTTAAGTGGAACGGACACCAATTTCGCAGTCGATATTACATTTGCAGGCAGCCTGGGCGGTTTAATGGCACTGGTTCGCAAGGATGCTGACTTTGCCGGAGCGCATTTATGGGACGAAGAGACCAATCAATACAACCGTCCCTTTATCAGGAGACTTTTTCCCGGGAAGCGAGTTGCATTGGTTCGCCTGGCCAACCGCAACATCGGGTTGATTGTACAACCCGACAACCCATTCTCGATCAAAAGCTTAAGGGATTTGGTCCGCCCAGATGTCCGCTTCATCAACCGCCAGGGTGGCGCGGGAACCCGCGTTTGGCTGGACGCCCAACTGAAAATCAATGGGATTCCCGCTCAAAAAATCAATGGTTATAGCAATGAGGTTTCTTCCCATGCCGATATCGCCGGGGCCGTCCTGGAAGATAAAGCAGATGTCGGCCTGGGAATCGAAACGGCTGCGTTAGGCTATGGGTTGAATTTTATCCCCCTTACCACCGAATGTTACGACCTGGTCATTCCCCAGGAGAATTGGGGAAATGACGGTATTCAACGAATAGTAACAGCCCTACGGGAACCAAATCTCGTGGAAACCATCCGCCTTATGGGTGGATATGATACTTCTTCCACCGGCCAGGTGGAATGGGTTTCTTCATAGTCCCGGGGGTCTGAACATTTAGCAAACACTGAACGCCTCAGCGGTGCAATATCAATATCCGGGAACACAACGCGGAATCCCCCCAATCAGCTTGGAATTAAACTCCGGAGACTTTCTTCATATCAAGGGAGCATCCGGTAGCGGGAAGAGCACCTTCGCACGATGTCTGACCGGGATTATCCCGCACCTTTACCGGGGAACCACCTCAGGAACGGTGACAATCTGTGGCAAAGACACTCACAATCACCCCCTTTGGCTGCTCGCGGAGGATGCCGGGATGGTTTTTCAAAATCCCGCGGCACAAATGCTGGGAAACACCGTTGAGGAGGAAATCATTTTTGGGCTGGAAAATTTAGGCCTGTCCGAGAGAGAGATCCGTTCCCGCCTCGAGCATGTCATAGACACCTTTTCTCTAACTTCTTTCCTCCAACGGGCACCGCAAAGCCTGTCCGGCGGTGAACAGCAAAAATTGGCATTGGCGGCCATCATGGCGCGCCAGCCCAAGGTGCTCGTCCTGGACGAGCCTTTTTCCATGCTCGATGTCCAGGCTGCTGCTGAACTGATGGAATACCTCGTGGAGCTATCTAAAAGCGGGACTTCGATTATCGCTTTTGAGCACCGATCGGAATATTTCGAAAATGGTCAATGATTCAAACCGTTCAACTCAACGGCCAACATCGCGAATCACCTATTCCCCATCCAGACAACCGCCATCTGCCCGCATTCGACCAACAAACTCCCACGGAAACTTTAGAGGCCCGGGGAATTACGGTGAAAATTGCAGGAAAGGTGATCGTAAATCACCTCGACTTCAATCTTCAGGGGGGAAAGCTTACCGCAATAGTCGGCAGAAATGGATCCGGTAAAACCACTTTGCTGCGCGCTTTGTCAGGGCTGCAGCCTTTTGAAGGGGAGATCACCATCCAGGGGAACCGGCCAAACCTGGGTCTGGTTTACCAGAACGCCGACCTCCAGCTTTTCAATCCTTCTGTTAAAGAAGAAATCCTTTTCCGGATCCCAAACCCGGATATGACCCTGTACAAAAGCATTCTGGATGTTTTAGGTTTGGCGACCTACGAAGATACACCCCCGCTGCTGCTCAGCGAAGGAGAGAAAAAGCGCGTGGCATTGGCCAGTGTGCTCATGCACCAGCCGATGCATGGCATCCTCCTGGATGAACCTTCCCTTGGGCAGGATCTGCTGCATAAAGAAATGCTCATCCAGCTAGCAAAAGCACTGACCCAAGCCGGCAAGATCGTGGTGATCACCACGCATGACCTTTCACTGGCGGCCCACGCAGACGAACTGATCCTGCTCCGCCAGGACGGGATCGCTGCCCAAGGGCCGACCCGGCAAATCCTGGAAGATAAGGCTGCCTGGGACCAGATCGGTTTATTTGTCCCCGATTGGGTTGCCCATCCGCAAGAGGCAGCCCATGTTTAAGCGTAGAAGAAAATCTGTTTCATGGGAGATTCCCCTGATCCACGATTCACCCCTGCGGGATTTTGACCCCCGTACCAAACTCGCCCTCAGCTTATCCACTTCCTTGGCTGTGATGCTCCCCCTGGAGCAGCTTGCCATCTCCGCGCTGCTATATTTGATCCTGATTTCCTGGGCCGGGGTATTAAAACCTGCTGCCCGACAGATCTGGCGATTGAAGTGGCTTTTAATTGGATTGTTTCTCATCGACCGGTTCGTTGTATCTCTGGAACTCGCCCTATCAGTAACAATTCGGATCAGCTTGCTGGCAAGTACATTCAGCTTATTCTTTTCCACCACCACCCCTGCCGAATTCCGCCTGGCATTGGAATCGCTTGGATTTCCATACCGCTATGCTTTTAGTTTAAGCCTGGCTTTTCAAAACCTGGCAGAATTCGACCGTGAGACCAAGCTGATCCGTGAAGCACAGCGTTCCCGCGGCGCCTGGTCGCCCCCCAATGAATGGAAAAAAGTCCTCAAATTTACACAGGATCTGGTCTCTCTCACCGTTCCGGCAGTTGTGATGACCAAAAAGCGCGCCTGGACGATGACAGAGGCGGCATATGCCCGCGGGTTTGACTCCCCTAAGCGGAAGCCATATCACCGGCTGGTAATGAAAGCGAAAGATTGGGGGCTGATCCTGGTTGCTGTGTTGATTGGAATTGGCCTCATTGTTTGGCGATAAAATTAAACAATCACGAAGGAAAAAGATCTCATGTCTCAAAAAACACGCATTATTCTTGGATTGCTGGTAATCGTCGTCATCATCGGCGGTGTGCTCGCCGTGGATGCCATCCAGCGGAAGCAGCGGGCGGCGGCTTTTGATAACCTCCCTCCGGGGGCAATACCCATCTATGTGGCAGACAAATTCCAGGATGGGTTCGTCCCAGACGACCTCTCGGAACTGGAAGGCGCCAGTTTCATAGATGACGAGGAAGGCAAAACCCAGGAAGGCTGGATGCTGCGGGATGTGTTACAGTTGTAGATCATTGTAAACGACCTGAAATCCGATTCGATCATCCGGGTCAGCAGTTCAAGCAGAGAGAAATCCATTGAGATTGCCTGGTCAGATGTAGACAATCCGGATAATATGGTCATGTTCGACCTTTCCGGGCGCGGCACCCTTAAACTGGTATCCAAATCGATCCCAAATTTCTCCCTTCGGGACGAATGGGTGCAGGACGTAGATAAAATTGAAGTTTTCCCCTAGGAGATGGCATGACGACTGAACAAACCCATATGGATGAAGGCAAAACCCCCTATTTTTCCACCTTCCAGTTGATTCATTTAGCGTTGATATCTACCCTGGTGGTCGTGACAAAAATTGCATTGCGTTTGCCATTACAGTTACCGGGTCATTCCGGTATCTTTTGGATGGCAATTGTAATCATCGGGTCGGGAATTGTCCCCAAGCGCGGCGCGGCCAGCCTGATCGGCCTAACCTCAGGTATATTGGCCGGTTTTTTGGGTCTTGGAGACTTTGGTGTGCTGAACACTTTCGTCTCCTACGCAGCCATCGGCATTTTTACCGACCTTGCCCTGATGCTCCTCGGTGACCCATCCAATATCATCGTCGCCATGATCGCCGCACCAATTGGGCACCTGGCCAAATTCCTGGTTAAATGGGCTTTTGGCGTTCTCACCGGTGCCCCGCTTGGGTTTGTCACCACGGGTTTAGCCCTTTCTGCAGTTGGCTACCTTGTTTGGGGAGCCTTGGGAGGACTGCTGGGGGCGCTCACTTTACAGGCGCTTAAAAAAGCAGGCTTTTTTGCCTACCTTGCAGAAAAGAAATAGGAGCTACCATGTTATATATCGGGATTGATGATACAGATGTAATTGACTCACGCGGCACCGGACATCTCGCCAGGATGATTGCTGACGCACTATCACCCAACTTTACGATATCCGGAGTTACCCGCCACCAACTTCTCGTAGACCCTTGCATTCCCTACACAGCCAAAAATAGCTGTGCTGCCATCCACGCTGAAGCGCAGGAATCGGATATCCCGGATATTGCTTTACTGGTGGAAAAGATCCTTACTGATAACTTCGAGCAAGGCTCCGATCCGGGACTGGCGGTTGGTTTGAATGTGCCTCCGGAAGTGATGGAATTTGGCCAGAAAGCTAAAATCCAGGTACTGAAACAACAATTGGCGCAAACCTTAGCCTCAGAACACAAGATATTCCTCAAAGGGCTTGGAGGGACCAACGACGGCATGATTGGCGCTCTATCCGCAGTTGGCCTTGCTGCCAGCGGCGAGGACGGACGCTATATCCGGGTGGGCAGCGCACGGGAAATCGAAGGCCTCGTAGAGATCAGCCAATTACTTTCTGCTGGTATCCAACAGGTGATGACCCTCAATGGAGAGCCGGTAACCCAGGGACCTGTCGCTTTTGAAAAATTACGCCCTTCCCGCCGTGGATCGAAAGTGGTCCTGTATGTCAAGAGATCCGGGGATGTCTGGCAGCCGCTGAAGATCGACTAGCCACACTTCCTTCAGGCAGGTATAATTGTCCGGAAAATTCAACTTTCCCAAGCACTCCCAATTTCTTTTCAGGCGGCTTGAGATCATTTCAAGGATTTAATTATGCTTATATTAAATATAGGTATGCCCCGCTCTGGAACGCTATGGCGCTATAAAATCGTGCGAGACCTGGTCATCGCCGGGGGTGGAACCGATGGTCTTGAAATCCGTAAAAAATTCCTCCTGCAGCCATTTATCAGCCTGCCCAATGCAGACCTCAATACAGCAAAACCCAAACGCCTGCTGCCAGCCTCATATCCCTCATTTTTGGGGAAAACGTATGTCCTCAACACACACACAGGACCAACAGAACTGGCTGCTTCAATGATAAAAAATGGGCGAATGAAAGCTGTTTATGGTTTTCGGGATCCGCGGGATTGCATTTTATCTATTCTGGATTACAGTGAGAGAGCAAAACCGCAATACAGCGCTCGTTTCCTGGATGTAAAGAACGTAGAACAGGGGGTTTCATTTATGGAAACCTATATCCGGATTTGGGATGCCTGGACAAACCTGGATGGCACTTTCCTCATCCGCTACGAAGATATGCTGGAAGACTTTCAGGGTTTGATGGACCGCTTGATCCAATATTTGGAATTGGATATCACTTCAGAAAAGCGCAAGGAGATTGCCGACACCTATTTGCCCCGCCAAAAGCCCAAAGAGGGTGTTCGGATTCATTTTTCTGAGGGGAAAGCGAACCGTTTCCGCGAGAAATTCTCCCAGGAAGAGCAGGATTTCCTCCTGGAAAAATATCAGTCCATATTAGAACGCATGGGATACACGGGATAATTTCAGAAAAAAATTTACTTAGCCCATCCAGTTTGGGGCTTACTTCCAGAAGAGACGATCACACGCACAGATCGGGGAAGCAGTTTCACGCTGACAGGCGTGTACCCGATCAATTCCCCGTCTGCCTGAACCTCTAGTTGCCTGTGCGCGGTGATCACCAATGATTCTCGCACTTCAAAACGCTCTACATCGGGGTCCAGATGGGGTTTTCTCAGAAACACATTCATGAACACGCGCAAATAGTCCAGGGCTGTCTTGGCTTCGATCACAAACAAATCCAATACTTCATCATCTACAATGATGTTCAAGCCGAGGAAACGCCCGGTTTCTGCTAGAGTAAAGCTGTTCATCAAAATCACTTCAGAAGCCCGGGAATATATCTCCTCACCGTCAATTTCAAGGTTGTAATTTACCGGTTGAATACCAACAAATGACTTAAAGCCTGCCAGCAGGTATGCCAACATGCCAAGCTTCTTCTTCTCCTCCCGCGTACTTTCTTTTAATGCACGCGGGGTCAGTCCTACACTGAGGTTCAACAAATAGTGCCTTCCATTCACCTCCATCGCATCCAGCATTCGAATGGAATCAGGGTGGTCCAGCAAAGTAATCGCTTTTTCCAATGACAGCGGGATCTGCAGATCGCGCGCCATCCCATTACCCGTCCCAGAGGGGATGATCGCCAACGGGAGATCAGTATCCTTTAGCCCTGTTGCCACCATCGAAACAGTCCCATCCCCACCCGCCGCCAGAAACAGGTCAAACCCTTTGGCAACAGCATCAGAAACTACCTGGGCGACATCTTCATCTTGCTCAGTGTAATGAAAATCGAAAGTCCATCCCTTTTCAGACAAGTACTTCTCGATCAAACCGGTTACTTTTTTAGGAGAATGCTTCCCCGAAACGGGATTTTGCACCACAAATACTTTTTTCATCTTTTGGTTGTCCCGGAACAAGATCATTAAGAAATCCAATTGGAATCCCCCAATTTTACCAGTCCCTTTCTAATAAAATTTACAATTCGCTAATATGAGTGTGTTAGAATTAATCAGACAGATAAACAGGGGCAAGGAGACAATGTTTGGATACCAATAAACGGGAAAGGCCTCTTATCATTATTGCATCAAACCGAGGCCCTTTTTCTTTTACGCAAAATGAAGATAAAACCTTCACCGCCAACCGGGGAGAAGGCGGGTTGGTTACTGCCCTTTGGAGCCTGGCAGAAAAGCACGAAGTAGTATGGGTTGCCTCTGCCATGGATAAGGATGATCGAAAGTGGGTTCAATCCGTCCAGGGGAAGGTGCAAAACATTGAAAATATTGCTCTCAAATTGATCGCGCATAACAAAAATCAATACGAAAAATATTACAACACGATCGCTAACCCTCTCCTTTGGTTTATCCAGCACCAACTTTGGGATATTCCGCGCAGCCCATCCATCACACTGGATACCTGGTCTGCCTGGAAAAATGGCTATGTTGCCATCAACCAATCTTTTGCCAAGGCGATTATCGAAATCGTCAAAAACGCCAACCGTCCAACCATTATCCTCCCACAGGACTACCATCTTTACCTCCTCCCAAAATATCTTCGGCAGGTACTTGGTTGGCAGGTTCAGATCCAGCCATTTATCCACATTCCGTGGCCTGGGCCAGACGCCTGGCGTATCCTCCCTGGCAGCATCCGGGACGAAATCCTGTCCGGGTTGCTGGCATCCAACCGCATTGGGTTCCAGACTCGCAAAGACGCGTTTAACTTTGTCCAGACATGCCGCTTCTACCTGCCCAACACCTCGTCCCGCGGGACGCGCGATACCATCTACGTGCAGGATCGGCCTGTAAAAGCGATCAATTACCCGATTAGCGTCGACGTGGAAAAACTGTCCCAGTTGACAGAATCCACTCAAAACCAGTTGGAGAAAAACCAGCTGATGAACATCATTGGAGACCGTAAGCTGATCCTCCGGGTAGACCGCATAGAGCCCAGCAAGAATATTTTACGCGGCCTGGCTGCCTATCGCAGCCTATTGGAACAGCACCCCGAGCATCGCGGAAAGGTCCAGATGCTGGCTTTGCTGGTACCTTCCCGAACCGGTGTGGATGAATACCAAAGCTATCTCAAAGAGATCATGGCTGAAGGCGGGATGATCAACGCTGAATTCAGCGACCAGCTTTGGGAACCGGTCCGTATTGTGGTCGGACACAACTACCAGAGAGCCATTGCTGCCATGCAGCTTTACGATGTGCTGGTGGTCAATCCTATTGCAGACGGAATGAACCTGGTCGCCAAGGAAGGGGCATTGGTCAACCAACGTGATGGCGTCCTGGTCTTATCGGAGCATGCTGGCGCTTTTTATGAAATGGGAGACTACGCGTTGAATGTCTCTCCTTTTGACACATACGGCACTGCCGAAATGATCCACAACGCGCTGACCATGCCTCAAGCGGAACGGCAGGAACGGGCCGAAGCCTTACGCGCCCTGGTGCAGAAAAACGATATTAAACAATGGTTCGATGCTCAAGTGGAAGACGTCTTACAAGCGTCCACCAAAGCAGATAGAAAATCACCAACCCCATCCACTCCATCAACATAGTAATCTTCATGCAGATGAATTTCCATCGGAGTATCCGGGGAATGGACACCGATCCCGTAAGCTTCGCAAACCCCCGTTTCCCGCAGCTTTTTCGCTGCCTTTAGCACAGAAGCATCTGTTGTATCGTCTCCCAAATATACAGCGGCCTGGACTTTAAAATCCTTAACAAACTGGATAAATGCGGTTCCTTTATCTACATCCACCGGAGGGCGAAGTTCAAACACTTTTCGCCCCTGAAACAGGACTAAACCATATTTATCCGACCAGGAACGAATCCTGGGGAGGAAGTCTTCCCGCACTGCTTCCTCATCTTCAGCCTGGCGGTAGTGCACGGAAAGGGTAATCCCCTTATTTTCAAGGCGCATCCCGGGCAGAAGATTCCGGCGAATTTTTTTCGCTGCTTTCTTCACTGCTTTTTGATAGGGCTTCGCCTGATCGGGGATGATAATTTTTCCGTCCTGCAGCCTTTCAAAACCGTGGTTTCCGATGAAAATCAATCCCGGCACACCAACACGCTCAGATACGTCTTCGACTGCCCGTCCTGATAATATCACCACGGCCAACACATGGTCACGCAACTCGCCAAGGAGAGCTTGTATGCGTGCATCCGGTTTGGCACTTTCAGGATCATTTACAATTGGGCTGAGCGTCCCATCAAAATCAGAGACTAATGCAAACCCCCGGTGGGTTGCCAGACGCTCCCAAAGAGCAAGATTTTCTTTCCAATTCATTGTTCCACCTTAGGAAAAAACTATGACTAACCAAAAAAGTGATAAAAAAATAATCACGATCACACTCAATCCATCCCTGGACAGGACGCTGATCGTGCAATTCCTCAACCTGGGGTATCAGAATTACGCCACCGAACATTCCAGGCTGGATCCCGCAGGGACTGGCTTAAATATATCACGCGCCCTGGATAAACTTGATTTTAACACCCATGCGATCGTCCTGATCGGAAAAGACGCCACCGGTCGCGCTTATCAAAGCCTGCTGCATGAGGAGAAATTCCCCGTCTCAGCGGTCAGTGTGGAGGGAGAGACCCGCTCGAACACCATCCTCCTGGATACAGGTTCCAACCAGGAAACCCAAATCACCGAGACTGCAGGGAATATCATCCAGCACGATGTTCACCTGGTCGTTGAACTCTTACGGGAGTATGCAAAAAAAGGGGATACGGTTGTGCTTGCCGGAACCCTGCCAAACAGCCTCTCGCCGGACGTATATCAATGGCTGACGCATGAATCGCATGCATTGGGTGCCGAGGTGTTTCTGGTCACATCCGGGAAACCCCTGGAGATGGCGCTCCAGGCTGAACCAGACATGGTCATCATCCAAAACCAGGAACTGGAATCCCATTTCAACATCCCGGTCAGGGATTATGCAGATGTGATCCAGTGCGCTCATCAGCTGCGGGAAGAAGGCGCTTCGCAGGTGCTTGTCAGCTTCCCGGATGAGGCGAAATCCCTTTTGCTTTCCGAAGAGGGGCACAAACTTGTGGTGTTCAAAGAGACCAGCGAACTGCGTCCCCAGGCCACTACCAGCGGAGTGCTGGAGGCTTTCGTAGCCGGTTTCCTCATGGGAAGCTACCAATTCGAATCCCTTCCCGAAATCCTGGAATTTGGTGCTGCTGCTGCCATGTACACTGCCTCTCAGGTTGGCAGCGAATTCGGAGAAGCTGCGGAAGTAGAAGAATATCTCCCAGAGGTCAATATCGAAGAGGATGAGGTCAATCCATCCACACCTTAGCCACAAGTGATGAAAACCAAACCAGGTTCATCCAAATCAAAACAATTCTATGTTATCATTTTGCGATGTGGCAAAAAGCCCAACCGTGATCTGGAGTAACATAATGTTAAAAAAGATACTGATGGTAACAATTTTCACCATACTTGCCTTTACACTGGCGGCGTGTGGCAGCTCCGGCACAGAAGCAGCCACCACCGTGGAGAATTACCTTGCTGCCCTGGCAGATAAAGACGACGCCTTATTGGTTTCCTACATTTGCCCCGACTTCGAGTTTCAGGCCCTCCTTGAATTTGATTCTTTTTCGATCGTGCAAACAGAGCTGAAAGATGTCACCTGCCAGGTGACGGACAGCCAGGACGGGATGACAGATGTGGTTTGCCAGGGTTCTATCGAAGCAACTTATGGCAACGAGCTGCGCAGCTTTGACCTTTCCAGAAGGACATACCACCTGGTAGAGCAGAACGCCACATGGCTGGTATGTGGGTATGATGACGCCAATTAAATCCCTCGGTGCATTTCTCATTCTAATTGTTGGAGCAGGATTGCTGGCAGGTTGTGAACCGTCTGTCCAGGCAACTGCCAATACTGATACGCCACCTGCGCCTGAGGTTACAGCATCATCTACTCCAACCCAACCAATTCCTACAAAAACAGCCACTTCAACCCCGAGGGTAGAAACAAGTGTGCCGGAGGTCTCTCCAACCCCCGCCCCCACAGATCTTCCAGAAGAGGCTGGGCTTGACCCCGAAGACTGGATGAACTGGCCAGTGCTGCCCGTCGTTACCCAGCACGTTTTGGAGATCTATCAGCTGGGGCAGGAACTCGGACGCAACCCGCATGCATTTTCCATTTTTGGAGACTGCCAAAGCGTACCCGAAGAATTTTTAGGCCTCTATGAGATTAATCGAAACGCCTATAGCCAGCTCGCTGATAATTTGCAGGATACTGTGGATTACTTCGAAGGATCCCTGAACCACGACAGCCCGACTGTAAAACCCGGCACCACGACCGGGGCGCTGCTGTGGGCAGAATGGCATGAAGGGAATTACGGCTGCCAGATTGGAGAATCACCGGTAGACTGTGAGATCCGCAACAACAACCCCGCTTTTGTCATTATTGCGGTCGGTACCCACTACGAAGGCCGGAACCGCTATTACATGGAACTGATCATTGAGGGGCTGATGGAACAGGGGATTGTACCGATCCTTTCCACCAAGGCCGATAACCGGGAAGGCGATCACCGCATCAACCTGCAGACAGCACAATTGGCTGTCGATTACAACCTCCCCCTTTGGAATTTCTGGGCAACTACCTCTCACCTTCCGGATAATGGGCTCGAGTACCACGCCGGAGAAGAATTCCTTGGAAGAAT
>QKGK01000199.1 GCA_003250455.1 Chloroflexota bacterium
ACCATCCAGGATGTCGCCCTGTGGGGCAGCATCCTCTTCTTCGGCGTGCTGATCGTCTTTTTGCTGGCCGCCATGTTCCCGCAGATCACCACCCGCATCATCGAGTGGATCACCGGACGGTTCGTCCCGGAGCGCATGCGCGAGAAAGTGCTGGAGATCAGCAGCCGCTTCCTGGGCGGGCTGGCCTCGCTCAGCTCCCCGCTGGAAGCCCTGATGGTCTTCCTCACCTCGGTGGTCATCTGGCTCTTGGAAACGGTCAAATACTGGTTCGTGATGCACGCCTTCCGCTTCACAGTAAGCTTCTTTGCCCTCATGCTGATGAACGGGGTGGTCAACCTGGCCACCACGATCCCTTCCGCCCCGGGATACCTGGGCACCTTCGACCTGCCGGGGATCAAGATCCTGGAAGCCTACGGCGTGCCCCCCGAGACCGCCGCCAGCTACACCTTTGTGCTGCATTTTGCGCTATGGTTCCCGGTGACCCTGCTCGGGCTGTATTACATGTGGCGAGAGGGCATCAAATGGGGGAAAGTCTCCCAGATGGAAGCCGCTGCATCATCAGAGGAATCACTAACGGAGTAATCTATGAAGATCGCGATCATCGGGGCCGGGTACGCCGGTCTTTCTGCCGCCTACGACCTTGCCAAAGCCGGGCACGATGTGTCCATCTACGAAGCGCTGGGGCATGTCGGCGGGCTGGCTGCCGGGTTCAAGGAACCCCACTGGGACTCGTCGGTGGAGGCCTATTACCACCACTGGTTCCAAAGCGACCAGCACATGCTCGGTCTGATCGAAGAATTGGGCCTCAGACAAAAAGTGCTTTTCCCCCGCCCGCTGACCGTGATGCTCTACCAGGGCAAATGGTACCCCTTTGACTCGATCCCCAACGCGCTGCTGTACCCCGGCCTGGGCTGGGGGATCAACAAGGTGCGCTTTGGGCTGGTGGGCCTCTACCTGCGCCTGACCAACAACTGGAAGCCGCTTGAAAAGGTCACCGTGGATGCCTGGATGCGCAAATGGGCCGGGGAGAAGGTCTATTCCGAGATGTGGGAGCCGCTGGTGGTGGGCAAGTTCGGCGGGAAGTACGCCAAACAAGTCAACATGGCCTGGATGTGGGCACGGCTCAAAGCCCGCACCTCCCGGCTGGGCACCTACCAGGGCGGGTTCCAGACCTTCTCAGACGACTTCGCCGCCATCCTGAAACAGATGGGCGTGAAAATACGTCTCAACACGCCGGTGTCGGGCATCACCCCCACCGCCGACGGCAAGCTGGACCTCAACCTTGGCGCGGGCGGGACGATCATCTACGACCAGATTTTGGCGACCACCTCGCCGGGCTTGCTGACCAGGCTGGCGCCCTCCCTGCCGAAAGACTACCTGCAGGGGCTGCTGAACTTAAAAAGCATGGGTGCGGTGGTGCTCACCATGTCCATCAAGCACCAGCTTTCCAAAAAAGGCTATTACTGGTTCAACATGCCCAAGAACGCCGGGTTCCCCTTCCTGGCGCTGGTGGAGCACACCAACTATGTTTCGCCGGAGCATTTCGGCGGGGAGCACATTCTCTATGCCGGGGACTATGTCGACCCCGACCACGAATACTTCTCGTTGAGCAAGGAAGAACTGCTGGAACGATTTATCCCCGCCATCCAGCGCATCAACCCGGACTTCAGCCGCGAGTGGGTGATCAATACCTGGATGCACCGCACCCCCTACGCCCAGCCGGTGCCTTTCGTCAACCATTCCCAGAATGTCCCCGAGATCCCCACCCCGATCCCCGGCCTGTATTTTGCCAGCATGAGCCAGGTATATCCGTGGGACCGCGGCACCAACTTCGCCGTCGAGATCGGGCGCAAGGCTGCCCGGCTGATGATGGCACGGGGGAAATAAGCACCTATGCAGATTGAACACTTCCTCGCCCTGCTGACGCGTGAAGGCCAGTGGGCGATCGAATCAGCGATGGCCTTTGACCCGCGTGAGAAAGACTTCCTCGGCGATTTCAAGATGCTGGCCAAACGCTTCCCGCTCGAGCTGGCGCGTGCCGCCCTGACGGTAGCGATCCTGCGCATCGAAGCCGAGGACAAGTTTCCCCAGGCGGAGCGCATGTACTTCACCCGCGAAGCCCTCGAGCAGGCCACGCCTTGGGAAGTCGCACAATACCGGGCAGCCCGATATAAAGGGGTCGAGCGCATCTTCGACCTGGGCTGCTCCATCGGCGGGGACGCCCTTGCCCTGGCGCAGTCCGCCCCTGTGGTGGGAATCGACCTGGACGAGGTACGCCTGGCGATGGCGCGTGAAAACCTGCGAGCCCTACGCAAGCCGGCCAATTTCCTCCAGGCGGATATCAACGCCCTGCCTTTCTCCTTCGCCGGTCTCACCGGGCGGACAGCCATCTTCTTCGACCCCGCCCGCCGCGCCGACTACCAGCGCATCCACTCGGTGTTCGACTACCACCCACCCCTCTCCCTGGTGGAGGACTGGCTGCCGCACGTGCCGGAGATCGGCGTGAAGGTCTCGCCGGGGGTCAACCTGGACGAGCTGTCCGGCTTCGACTGCGAGATCGAATTCATTTCGCTCAACGGGAATTTAAAAGAAGCCTGCCTGTGGTTTGGCGGGTTCAAGACCGCCGCACGCCGCGCTACCCTGCTCGTGGATGACGTCACGCACACCCTCACCGCCGGCGAACAGCCCGAACTGCCTGTCAGCGAGCCGCGGGCTTACCTGTACGAACCCGACCCGGCCATACTGCGCGCCGGGCTGGTGCAAACCGTCGGCGGGATGCTGGACGCTGCCCAGCTCGACCCGGAGATCGCCTACCTGACCGGCGACACGCTGACCGACTCCCCCTACACCCGCGTCTGGCCAGTGGAGGACTGGATGCCCTTCCAGCTCAAGAACCTGCGCGCCACCCTGCGGGAGCGCAACGTCGGCTCGGTGACGGTCAAGAAGCGCGGCTCACCCATCGTCCCGGAAGAACTCATCCAGCAGCTCAAACTGGAGGGCGACGAGTCCCGCACCCTCTTCCTGACGATGCAAGCGGGTAATCCAATTGTGGTGATTGCGGGGGATGAGATCAGGGAACAGCGCCGATAGTTACGCCAACCCGGATCGCAGATCGGTTAGCAATTCCCTGGGGTTCATGATTTCCTGATCTAACGAAATTTCCCCATTCTTAAATCCCAACCGTTTTGTCGGATATGCGGCCTAGGTCTCTGCCAAAACGGACGAAATAGAGGGTCCCGACCACCCCAAAACCGGC
>QKGK01000342.1 GCA_003250455.1 Chloroflexota bacterium
CAACCATGGACACCACCCCCACCTTCACCTGGAAGAAACTGACCGGGTCCACCCAATACCGCATTCAGCTGCTGCGGGGAGGCACTACGGTGTATCTCAAGGCTGCAACCTGTACGACCACTACCTGCTCCCTGACACCGACCAACGTGCTCGTCTACTCCGATTACAGATGGCGGGTGCAGGCAAATGTGGGCGGCCTGTGGGGCGACTGGAGCTACTACCAGGACTTCGAGGTCGTGCGTCCCGGCTTTATTTCCGACTTCAACGGCGACAAGGCCGGCTGGAAGAATATTGTCGGGAACTGGCCCATCTACCAGGACCAATACCTGATCTCTTCCGGTGGGGTTAATCTTTTCAACTCCGTGATGAGAAACGCCCCTTATCCCACCTTCAATTATGAAGCCGTGATGAAGCGCGTGGGTGATCCTAATTTTGCCAGTGCGCTGTATGTCCGGGGGACACCTGACCCACTTAGAACCGATGGCGGTTGGTATACCGGCTACTACTTTGCCTACACCAACAGTGGATACTTCAGCGTGTGGAGATTCCTGGAAGGTAGCGAAGACGCGATGCAGGGCTGGACCTACTCCCCCTCCATCATTCCGGATAGCTTCAATCTCCTGAAGGTGGTCGGCGACGGCCCCAGCCTGAAGTTCTACATCAACGGCAACCTGGTGTGGTCGGGGATGCAGGACAGCATCGCCAACGGCTACCCGGGGATCACTTTCTACAGCCCCTACGCCCCGGGGAACAGGCTGCTGGTCAACTGGGCGCGCATCTCGACGGTCAACCTGACCGCCCTGGAGCTCGACCCCAACGAGCAAGTGGAAAGCGGGCAAATTTTCGTGGGAGGCGACAGCCCCTTCGTTGCTCCCTGATCCACTGATACCAACCCGGCGAGGAACAAGCGGTCAAATGATCAAACCATTTGACTGCGCAGAACCTCGCTCATCAAACTAGCAAAACAGCCAACCATGAGAATGGTTGGCTGTTGCTTTAACCGTTTAGCAAGGTAATGTCTGCACACTCAAACAGAATACTGAACATAATCAGACCAATTTTATAAAAAATAAGGGAAAACTGTTTACACGGGATATAGAACATGCTAAGATGGATATGTTCGTTTGGCGGTTGAAACCGTTGTATTTTGTCCCTCTCCCACCGGCAAGCCGGTAACCTTCTCTGATATATAAGGGAGAAAACAAGCAAATAATTCCATCATTAAATCTATTAAGTCCGAGGGCAGAAAACCAAGACCCATGTTTACTGAAACCCAAATTAGGTCTCAGCCAAATCACTTGTTTTTTTCGGGATGTCTTGAGGAAGAAACTCTCTCCTCCTGCTCCCTGTTTATTCAATTTTCTTATCTCACAGGCAGATGAGAAAAAACTACTCATCCCATAATTGGAGGTTTTCATGCTTTACAAGAACTACAAGAAGTCACCGAACAAGGCCTTGAAGTTCCTGGTCGTCTTCGGCCTGCTGGCGCTGCTCCTCGGCGCGGCCGGGTTCGACCAGGGCCCCGTGCTGGCTGCCGGGGAGGACGGTCTTGCCCCCCTGATCCTCGATGTCGAAGATTCCATCGAAGATCACTACATAGTTGTCTATAAGGACACACTCCCCGGTGAGGTCGCCGCCGCTGTCGGCGTTGATACCGCCGCCATCGAAGCGGCCGGCGGCGAGGTCACCAATGTCTACGATACCGCACTGCAAGGCTTCGCTGCCTACCTGCCCACCGCCGCGCTCGATCTCGTGCGGCAAAACCCGCGGGTAGACTACGTGATCATCGACGGGCGGGTGCATCTCGATGACGACGAGACCGGCACCGGAGACGATGGAGCAGGCATTGAGGCCGTCCAGAACTATCCCACCTGGGGGCTGGACCGCATTGACCAGCGCACCCTGCCCCTGGATGACAGCTACACCTATGTCACTGCCGCGCCGGCTGTGCACGCCTATATCATCGATACCGGCATCCGCTCCACCCATGTCGAATTCGGCGGGCGCGCCACCAAAGACGCTGACTACGTCGGCGACGGCCAGAACGGCAACGACTGCCACGGCCACGGCACTCACGTCGCCGGCACGATCGGCAGCACCACCTACGGTGTCGCCAAGAAAGCCCACCTGCACGCCGTGCGCGTGCTGGACTGCACCGGATACGGCGATTGGGCATGGGTGATCGCCGGGATCAACTGGGTGGCCAACAACTTCCAGGCACCGGCTGTCGCCAACATGAGCCTGGGCGGCGGTTACTATGCCCCGGTGAACACCGCCGTCGATAATGCGATCGCCCAGGGGATCACCTTTGTGCTCGCTGCCGGGAATGAGAACACGGACGCTTGCACACGTTCCCCAGCCAGCACCCCCGCCGCCATCACCGTGGCTTCCACCGACAATACGGATACGCGTTCCTGGTTCTCCAACTGGGGTTCCTGCGTGGACCTCTTTGCCCCCGGATCTGATATCACCTCCACCTGGAACACCAGCGACGTCGCCATTAATACCATCAGCGGCACCTCGATGGCCTCTCCACACGTGGCCGGGGTGGCAGCGCTCTACCTGGCCCAGAACCCGACGGCCACTACCGGTAAGGTTGCCAATGTAATCCTCACCAAGGCCACCACCAGGGAAGTCATCGATGACATGGGCTCCCAGAACAGGCTGCTGTATTCCCGGGTAGACCTGCCTACGCCCGTATCTCCCCTCTCGATGATCCTGGACAGCACTCCCACCTTCAAGTGGACCTCGGTTGCCGGCGCCACGCAGTACCGCATCCAGCTGTTCAGGAGCGGCAGCCTGATCTCTGATGAGGTGGTGGGAGCGGCCGCCTGCGCCGGCGCCTACTGCACCGACACCCCGGCCAGCGTGCTCAAAGACGCCAACTACCAATGGCGGGCACAGGCGCTGCGCAACGGCTTATGGGGCGACTGGAGCGAGGTTCTGGACTTCCGGGTACGGGCCGGGTTCGTCTCCGACTTCAACGGCACCATGGCCGGCTGGAAAGATGTTTCCGGGACCTGGTCCACCGTCTACGACAAATATCTGTATTCGTCCGCCCAGGCAAGCCTGATCAATTCCACCCAGAACAATCTGCGGTACCGCACCTTCAGCTATGAAGCCATGATGAAGCGGGTAGGTGAACCTGACTCTGGCAATATGTTGATTGTTCGCGGGGCGACTACCCCACTTGGGGTATACAATTATTGGTATTCCGCCTACTACTTTATGTACGTAAATAGTGGACAGTT
>QKGK01000570.1 GCA_003250455.1 Chloroflexota bacterium
CCACAAATGCCTGGGTTACTCGCTCCTTCAGATTCATGCCCGGTAATGCTCCTCCGGCAGGTCCCGCAGACGTGCCGCCGCCTGTTCTGCGGTCAGGTCACGCTGGGCTTCCGCCATTAGCTCATAGCCAACCATAAACTTTTTTACCGTGGCGGAGCGCAGCAGCGGCGGGTAAAAATGGGCATGCAGCTGCCAGTAGCTTTCGGGAGAATCATCTATAAACGGTGCACCGTGCCACCCCATGGAATAGGGAAACGAGATCTCGAACAGGTTATCGTATTTGGTCAGCAGCCGCTTGAGGATCGACGAGAGGCTGTCGCGCTCTCCGCCAGCCAGGTCCGTCAGACGCAGCACACGCCGCTTGGGCAGCAACAAGGTTTCAAACGGCCACACCGCCCAGAAAGGCACTACGGCCACCCAATCCTCATTTTCCACCACCACGCGCTCCTGGCGTTCGACCTCCAGGGCGGCATAATCCACCAGCAGCACAGAATCTTTTCCCTTTGTATACGCCCGCTGCTGGACATTTTCTTTAAATATCTCGTTGGGCAGCGCGTCCAGCGCCCAGATCTGCCCGTGCGGGTGCGGCATAGAGCTGCCCATCATCTCTCCTTTATTCTCAAATACCTGTACCCACTGGTAGGTCTTCCCCAGCTCCACCAGCTGGTCCGACCAGGTATCGATCACCCGCCGGATGTCCCGCACGTCCATCTCCGCCAGGGTCAGGTCGTGGCGCGGCGAAAAACAGATCACCCGGCAGGTGCCCCGCACGCTGGACATTTGCAGCAATCCCTCCCCCTCGCTGGCAGGCGGGGTGTCGGGCAAAAGGGCGGGGAAATCGTTGGTAAACACATAAGTATCAGCATAGTCGGGGTTCTGCTCTCCGCTGGTGCGCGTATTGCCGGGGCACAGGTAGCAGGTCGGTTCATACACCGGGCGGGTTTCCTGGGCCTGCTTTTCCACCTGCCCCTTCCACGGGCGTTTCGCCCGGTGCGGGGAGACCATCACCCATTCGCCAGTCAGCAGGTTGTATCTGCGGTGGGGATGTTCAGTAAATTCAAAATTCATCGTCAACCTCTACCCCTTTTTACGAAATTAATTGTTCGGCAATTTTCGCGGCGGCAGCTTCATCGGCAGGATTTTCCACGTCCGGGTAAACCTCCCAGATCTCGGTGTGTGTGGCCGCCTGGTCAGGTTCGAGGGACCCGATCGGTGCCAGGGTCTCAAGTTCCAGGAACTGTTCGTTGCAGTAACATTCGCTTGAACTGCCGTAATCAAAATAGGCTGCGTGTTCGTCAAATTTGGCGCGCTTGACAAACAATGTATCCTGATGCCAATAGGCCATCCATCCTGCCGGGTTAGGGAACCCAACTTTGAAGGAGGAGGTCATCTGCGCCTCGACAAGGATGAAGCGGTTCCCCCAATGGACCATAGGACTCTGAATATCCGCATACGTCCAGAGCGCCAGCGAGCGGTTGGGAAGCACGCCGCTATCCGCCTGCGTCTGGGGCAGGATTGCCACGCCGCCGGTTTTCAGCTGGGTGATCGCCCACGGGGCGCAGGTCACCGGCCACAGCCCGCGGTTGATCAGCGTATGGTGGATGATGACCTGGGGCTTCTCCGCACTGAGGACGATCTCCATCTGCTTCTCAATGCCGCTCTCTGCTTCCACATCCTGCCGGACAACACATCCGGCTGCCGTTTCCGTAATGTGAACAGGCTGGTTATCCGGAAAATAGGTGCGCGGAAAGTTTTCCGGTGCGTGCCACAGGCGATGCCCACCGTAAAAATTGAAGGTCTCCTGCCCGGGCAGTTCAACGCCTTCGCCCGGCAGCTCGGCAAACAGGTTCTCTCCTCCGGCAAGGCGTAAAGAGATCACCCGCGGCCCTACCGATTGGGTCACCAATAGCTCCAGGAATGGGTTTTCCAAAGCTACACAATCAACACCCAAAAATTTTACGCTGCGCATTAAACCTCCTCAATGGATTTGCGTGTCAGAGAACCATCCCTCTCCCAACAGAGAAAAAACTGACTTTAAAGCATGCTGCCGCTATCATACTAAAGATAACATGAACTCGGCAACATGTTAATAACAATCGTTTCTTTTCTCGGAACTCGCATTTTCTCCACCCTATGAGGAAAATATTTTTTCGGCGGACAGCAAGCCGCTGCGGAAAGCAGTCCAGGCTTATTCCCTTGCCAGCAGCCCCTTTGCCGCCTCGATCTGGGCCTCAACCGCCTGCGGAGCCGTCCCTCCAATGCTGTCTTTCTTTTCCACCGCCTGATCAAAATCAAACACAGCCAGCACATCTCCCCCAAATTCCGGCGCAATCCCCTGATAAACCGCCAGCGGCACCGCTGAAAGCGTCACGCCCTGCTCCTCGGCATAGCGGATCACTTCGCCCACCTTCTCATGCGCCGCCCGGAAAGGCATCCCCTTGCGTACCAGGTAATCGGCCAGGTCGGTCGCCAGCATGGCTTCGTCCAGCTGCGCCGCCATCTTCTGCGGGAAGACCGTCAGCGATTCCACCACCCCGGCCACCACCGCCAGGGTCAGCGTCAGGTTGTCCACGCTGTCGAACAGAGCTTCCTTATCTTCCTGCAGGTCCTTGTTATAGGTGGAAGGCAGCCCTTTGAGCGTCACCAGCAGATTCACCAGCGCCCCGATCACGCGCCCGCTTTTACCGCGCGCCAGTTCCATCGAATCCGGGTTGCGCTTCTGCGGCATCAGGCTGGAGCCGGTGGAAAAGCCCTCCCCGATGCGCAAAAAGCCAAACGCCGGGCTGCTGAACAACACCAGGTCTTCCGCCAGCTTGCTGATATGCACGGCGATCAGCGCGTTGGCGAACAGCATCTCGGCGACAAAATCCCGGTCGCTGACGGCGTCCAGGCTGTTCATGCTTACGGCGGGCATCCCCAGCGAATCGGCCAGCTGCTGCCGGTCAATGCCAAAGGGGTTCCCTGCCAGCGCGCCGGACCCCAGCGGTGAGACCGCCGTGCGGGCCAGGGCGTCCGCCAGGCGGGCCTTGTCGCGCTCCAGCATCCAAAAGTAGCTCATCAGCCAATGGCTGAACAGCACCGGTTGGGCGGGCTGCAAGTGGGTGAATCCCGGCATCAGTGTACCCAGGTGTACCTCCGCCTGAGCGACAATCGCCCGCTGGAGGTCTGCCAGCAGCACACGCGTCTGCCCGATCACGCCGATCACGTACAGCGTGTCCGGGTCCGGCTCGAGCAGGTAGTCGGCGCGCT
>QKGK01000534.1 GCA_003250455.1 Chloroflexota bacterium
TACTTTGCAAACTAATTTCGTGATTGATGTCCCTTGAAATGAATACGGTTTGTAGTTTTAATCCGTATTAATAAACAGATTTACTCGGCTTTTTACATCATCACGCGCTCGGGATGTGAGTACACATTGAAGCGGTGCCCGCGGGCGTACCCGATCACTGTGATGCCCAATTTTTCCGCCAGGTCAATGGACATGGAGGTGGGAGAAGTGCGCGAGATAACGATCGATATCTTTAATCTTGCCGCTTTTTGCAGCATCTCAGAACTGATCCGTCCGGTGGTGAGGACGATTTTTGAATCCGTATCGATCCCCGCCATCAGGATCCTCCCGGCAATTTTATCCAGCGTATTATGCCTGCCCACATCTTCTAATTGGAACATCACATCATCCAATGTAGCCAACCCGGATGAATGCACGCCCCCCGATTTACGATAGATATCCTGCGATTCAAACAATTTCCGGATCAACCCCAGAATTTGCTCCGGGGTTATCTGCAGATCGTTCGGCGGGACCGGCTCTACCTCTTCCAAAACTGCGGCAGTATAGCCACCGGTGCAGCCAGCCGTCCTGCGCCAATTGGTTGGTTCTTCCACGGAGCGGTTCAGCCAGATATCTACATTATCGCGATGCTCGCATACATAAATATCGGCAATTTCATCCATGGACTGGATGATCTTCTCGTTGAATAAAAACCCCACAGCGAGAGCCTCAATATCCGTTGGTGAACACATAAAGGTCAGCCAAACCTTGCCGTTGACCGTCAATGAAACGGATTGCTCAACGATGATCCCTTCTTCTTCTGCAACCGTTCCCCCGTGTTCAAATCGCTGAATGGGGATAACCTGAAATGCTTCTACCATATTTGCCTCGTTAATTGATCCGGTCTATGGCAACTGCACAGACCTTATAATCAGGTATTTTCGCCTGCGGGTCACGCGCATCCAAAGTGAGCTCGTTTGCTGCCGCTTCGGCGAAATGGAAAGGAATAAATACCATTCCCTGTGGTGACCGCTCTGTGATCAGCGTCTTCACCTGGATTTTACCCCGCTTTGAGCGCACCTGGATCCACTCCCCGGCATGGATTCCCAGGGACTGCGCATCAGATGGATGCACCTCCACGGTTGGTTCAGGGTAAATATCATCCAGCTTCGAGCGCCGGGTCATTGTGCCGCCATGCCAATGATAAAGCACCCGCCCGGTTGAAAGCACAAAAGGATATTCTATGTTCGGGATTTCGGCAGATTCGGTTAGTTCCAGGGGGACCAGCTGCCCCTTCCCGCGCGGGAATGAATCGGTAAACAGATACGGCGTACCCGGATGGTCTGGTGTCGGGCATGGCCAATGCACCCCGCCCTCCCGTTCCAGCCGGGCATGGGTGATCCCCTGGAACGGCGGTGTCAGGGCGGCCATCTCATCCCAGATGGCTGCCGGGTTGGCAAATTCAAACCCGGCTGATCTGTGGACACCCAGCTTTTCCTCCACGCGCTTCGCCAGGTCCATAATGATTACCCAATCTGATAAGGCTTCTCCGGGCAGGTCTACTGCAGGGCGGATCAACTGCACCCGACGGTCGCTGTTAGTGAAGGTACCTTCCTTTTCTGCGAAACTGCCGGCCGGCAGAAGGATGTCTGCATATTCGCCGGTTTCATTCAGGAAAATATCCTGCACAAGTATGAACTCCAGATTTTCCATCACATGACGGGAATGGCGCAGGTCCGGCTCGCTCATCATCGGGTTCTCCCCCATGACATAATACGCCCGGATCGACCCGCGTTCCGCTGCGTCCACCATTTCCATCGTGGTCAGTCCTGCTTCCGGGTTCAGCTCTCCCCCCCACATGCGTTCAAACTTGAGCCTGATCTCATCATCGGTCACCAGTTGGTAACCGGGGAACACGTTCGGCAGCCCGCCGGAATCCGAGCAGCCCTGTACATTATTTTGCCCGCGCAGCGGGTTCAGCCCGGTGCCCGAGCGGCCTAGATTGCCTGTCAGTAAGGCCAGGTTTGCCAGCGAAAGGGCGTTGTCCGTGCCATGCACGCTCTGGCTGATCCCCATCCCCCAATAGATAGCCGCTTTCCCGGCATTAGCATATAACCTGGCCGCGGCCCGGATGTCATCTGCCGGGACGCCGGTAACCTTTTCCGCCCATTCCGGGGTGAAGTGCTGGATCGAAGTGCAATAGCCATCAAAATTTTCAACCCGCTCGGCAACAAATTCCGGATCATATAACTTTTCGTCCACGATCACCTGCGCCATGGACTGGAAAAGAGCTACATCCGTCCCGGGATTCTGCCGCAGCCAATGGGTTGCAAACTGGGTCATTTCAATCCCGCGAGGGTCTACCACGATCAGTTTGGCCCCATTGCGCACCACAGCTTCCCGCAAAAAGGTGCTGATCACCGGGTGCGTCTCGCTGGTGTTCGACCCGGTAACGATGAATACTTCCAGGACTTTCATCTCTGCTATCGAATTGGACATCGCCGATGAACCGATGGCGATCTGCAAGCCTGCCACCGACGCTGCATGGCACAGCCGGGCGCAGTGATCGACATTGTTGGTCTTTAACACCGCCCGAACAAATTTCTGAAAAATGTAATTGTCCTCATTGGTCGCTTTTGCTGAACAGAACGTCCCCACCGCATCCCCGCCGTGAGATTTCACTATTGCTGCCAGCTTTTCGGCTGCCAGGTTGAGAGCCTCCTCCCAGGTGGCCTGACGGAAGCCATCCAACCCCACTGGCTGGCGTGGGGTCTCACCCATGTTTTTGCGGATCATCGGGTGCTTCAGGCGCGAGGGGTGATGGACAAAGTCCGTCCCAAAGCGCCCCTTGGAACATAACCGCCCAAAATTAGGCGCGGCATCAAATGGCGCGTCGACTTTGTAGATTTTTCCATCCCTGACCTTCAGATCGATCTGGCACCCCACCCCGCAGTAGGGGCAGGTGCTGCGTACCGAGCGTTCTGCTTCTATCATTTTTGCACCTCGGAATTCTTTCTCGTCCGGTTTTTTCGCTTTTCCAGCCGGATGGCATCATAGTCCAATCCCTGCTCCATCAGGAACTCTGTTTTCCCCACCAGCGCATTGGTCGGGCAGACCGCCACGCAGTTCCCACAGAAAACGCAGGTGGTCTCGAGCATCGGGGCTTCAAAAAAGGTGGCAATGCGGGTTTCATAGCCCCGCCCTCCCACCGAAAGAGCATAAGTGAACTGTAGATCATCTGCGCAGGCCTGCACGCACCGCCAG
>QKGK01000252.1 GCA_003250455.1 Chloroflexota bacterium
AAAAAGACGCCAATCGTCGTGGCGGTGATCCGGGTGGGACTCCAGGCGGGGACAGGTTGGTTCATGTTGTACTCCTTGTTTGGGACTCGAATTTTGGGGCATCTGCACGCTGCACATAAAGCAGGATAAACCCCTGCCGATGCAGGTGGCGCAGCAGCCCGATCAGGCCGGACTGGTCTGTGAAGACGTGGAAATACGTGCCTGCCGCGCCGGCCTCCAGATGGGTGATCTGCAGCGGGCTGCTGCGGTTGAAAGCGGTCTCGTCCACTTCTTCCTTGACACCAATTCGGTATGCGTACAGCTCGTGCATCGGCTCTCCTGCTGGATCAATTTATCGCTTTCAGGATAGCCCCTCAGGAGAAAAAAAAGACCACATGAAGATGTAGTCCCGGGTGTGGTTGGGGATGTGGTTTGGCGGTATCAGAGCAGCTGGAGTTCCCGGGCCTGGGCAATCGCCTGCGTGCGGTTATTGACCCCCAGCTTGCCGTAGATGGCTTTTACATGGTAGCGCACGGTGTTGATGGAGATCACCAGCCGGGAGGCGACTTCCTGGTAGGTGAGCCCTTCGGCGATCAGCGCAAGCACGTTGGTTTCCTGTTCGGTCAGCGCTTCGAAGGGCGATTTGGCGGGCAGGGGCCGCGCAAAGGCGTCCAGCAGCTTTTGGGTGTATGCCGCCAGCGGCGCTTCCAGATTACCCTGGTGCAGCAAGCCAGGGAGCATTTCTGCCAGCGCTTTTCCCTGGGAGGCAAAGACGCCGATAAACCCTTCCGGCTGGCCGGTTTCCAGGGCCTGGTGCAAATCGGCCATACTGGCCTGGGCGTTCCGCAGGCGGGCATGGAAGCGGGCGCGTACGACCAGGGCTTCCAGGGCGACGATCACCTGCTGCCCCTTCAGCGCTGCGCCAACCAGGCGGTCGGCCAGCGACAGTCCGGCTTGTAGGTCTGCCCGGGAGAGCTGTTCCTTTGCCAGCAGGGCTTGCAAGCCGCAGTTGATCACAGCCCCGGTGGAAAACGGATTGGCGTGTCCTGAGGGAGGATCTGGCAGGGTTGGCGGGCTGCCGAAGCTGAATCCCCAGGGCAGCAAAATCTGTTGAGCAGCGTCCGGCTGACCCTTTGTCAGGTGTATGCGCACCTGTTGGGCGGCGACTTCCTGGCGGAGATATTCCGGCGATTCGGCAGGCAGCATGTTTGCCGACTGATGAGCATCCTCTTCAGCGGCGGCCAGTTCTCCCTGCGCCAGGTGCAGGCGGGAGAGCAGCAGGTGGCACAGGATCAGCCCGGTGTTGTAGCCGCCCAGGGTGCTCAGGTGGAGGGCGCGGCGGGCCATTTTTTCGCTTTCCTGGAATTGATACCACTGGAAGTGGATGTCTCCCAGCGCCAGGTAAATGAACCCGCTGATCGGGGAAAGCTCTTTGGCCTCTGTGAGACGCTGGATGGCCTGCGTGCTGATCCGGAAGGCCTGGCGGAGTTGCCCTTGCTCGTACGCTCCCCCGGAAAGGCTGATGGTGCTCAGCATTTCGCTGTACAGGCTGCCGGATTTCCGCCCGTACTCGATGGACTCCTGGAAGAGGACCGCCGCCCGTGGAAAATCTTCCCAAAGCTGACAGACGCTGCCCTGCACAAAGGTCGCCAGGCTGCGTACCCGATCGTCGGATTGCGGGGTTAGTGCCAGCGCTTCGGTGGCCATCTCCATACAGGAGTCCGTTTCCCCCTGCATAAAGAGGATCAGGGATTTCAGCACCAGCCACTCGGCACACAGGGCCGGGTTGGCCCCGGTTGCGTGTGCCGATTCTTGGGGAAAGTCCAGCTGGTCCAGGTAGCGGGAAACTTCTCCATACGCGCCGCGCATCACATAGGCCCAGGCAAACGCCAGGCTGATGCGCGGCCTTTGGACGCGCAAGGCTTCCGGGATGGCCTGGATCCAGGCGTTCACTGTTTTGGCATAGCCCTGCATGATCAGCTCGCTGGCATGATTTTCCAGCAGCGCCACCGCCGCCGGAAAGTCCTCCGCAGACAGAGCATGGCCGATCGCTTCTCCCCACATGCCCGCCGAAGCATACCAGCGGCTGGCGCGCTGATGGTCCCTGGCTTTGGCGTTTGCATCTCGCCGGCGGAGATCGCCCAGCAGGTCGGCAAACAGGTGGTGGTAGCGGTACCAGTGATGTTCATCGTCCAGCGGGATGAGGAACAGGTTGGCGTTGTACAGGCGTTCCAGCAGGGCGCCCGCGTCGGTGCGCCCGGTGACGGCGTTGCACAGGTCGCCCTGCAGCGTTTCCAGGATGGCGGTCTGGAGCAGGAACTGCCGGATCTCCGGGGGCTGCTGGTCGAGCACCTGCTCGGTGAGGTACCCCATAATATAGCGGTGGCTGCCGCTCAGGTCGGCGATAAAAGCCGCCGGGTCTGCTTTTTCCTGCAGCGAGAGACCGGCCATCTGAAGCCCGGCGGCCCAGCCTTCGGTCTTTTCTTCCAGGGTGGTAAGATCCTGGGGGGAGAGCGGAAACCCCACCGTTTGTTTGAAAAATGCGGCAATATCCGGCCCGGAAAAGCGCAGGTCCCTGGCGCGCACTTCGGTCAGCTTGTTATTGGCCCGCAGGCGGGCCAGCGGCAGGACGGGGTCTTCGCGGGAGATCAGCACCAGGTGCAGCGGCCAGGGCTGCTGCGTGATGATCTGCTCCAACACCTCCAGGATGAGGCTGTCCTGCAGGGAGTGGAAATCGTCCAGCACGAGGAGGACGCGGGATTCCAGCGCCAGCAGTTGGTTGATGATCGATGCGCTGATGACGCTGCTGTCAGGCAGCTTGCCGGAGCGGATCACGGCATCAAGTTCCTGCCCGACCCCCGGATGGATGCTCTGCAGCGCGGCGATCAGGTAGCTGAAAAATCGGGGCGGGTCATCGTCGGTTGGCTCCAGGGAGAGCCAGGCGATGGGAAGATCGAGCGTATCCAGCCATTCACTGGCGCAGGAGGTCTTGCCAAACCCGGCCGGTGCGGAGATCAGGGTGATGGGACGTTCTGCGGCCAGCCCTTCATTCAGCTTTTCAAGCAGCGCCGCCCGCGGTACGTACTTCGCGGGTGTAGGGGGGCAGTGCAGCTTGGTTTTCAGGATGGGGGTGTCCATGTGTTGTTCCTGGGTTGCCTGAGACGCTAAAATTATCTTACACGAAATTGCGCCGGTTGGTAAGCCCGCTTTGGTTGCTGTCCCACCAACGGAATTTTTTTGGTATTGGCAGTCCTCCCT
>QKGK01000574.1 GCA_003250455.1 Chloroflexota bacterium
TTCGTCCAGCAAATGGATGCGGGCGACATACCCCTCCGCATCTGCCGGGGTGTTCAGCGGGTGCGACTCGGTGAAGAACATGATGAAAAGCTGCGGGTAGCTGCGCACGCTCAGCGGGGAGACCAGATATTCCAAATCGGCATATTCGATCTCCCGGATGCCCTCTGCCAGGAACCATTCAAACACCTGGTACGAGACCTGGTCGAACGCGGATAAGGAATCATAGTCATAGAGATGGAGCACAGTCAGCAGTTCCTGGTAAACCTGGCTGGTCTCCTGCTCACAGGCCAGGCTGAAGCAGGTCAGTGCTTGCGGGGCGTCCGGGTCGGCTGCCAGTCCCAGTTCCAGCATCCCTTCCGGATCGCGTTCCAAAACCATCTGGTAGGCCTCGTCAAAAAATTCAGACAGCGGGATCGGTATCGGCTCCCCTGCACTGTCATCCCCAGCTGCCTGTGTCGGCGTTGGGACCAGGGTTTCCGCCGGTTCGGCCGTGGGGGCCAGGGGTTCTGTTGGGGTGAACACAATTTCGTTTGCCGGCAGCGTGGCTGTCTCACCTCCACAGCCGGAAAGCGCCAGCAAGAACAGCAATCCCCCTGTCAGCATCCATCTGGTGCGCATCTAAGCCTCCTGTCTCCATACCTTTTTGATATGTACTCAGCACAACCCCTGAAAGGGTTATTTTTTAGTATAGGGTATCCAGAGCGCGGCTGCATTAAGCCCACATGAATCCGGCATATTAGGAGAGACACAGTCCCACAGAGAGCTGACCAAAACAGCAAGGAAAAAGGTAAAATGAAGACAGCAAAGACTTGGTGAAAAATCGAATTTGAGAAAGCACAAGAGGAGACCATGAACCGCAGTTATCTGGAGAAGAAAGCCGCCCAACATCTGAAAACGCTGTGCCACCAGATTCCCAACCGGCGTTTGGGCGCAGCAGGCAACCGTCAGGCAACCACCTGGTTTGCCAAGACAATGACCACATTTGGCTTTGAGGTGGAAACCCCAGCCTTTGACTGCCTGGATTGGGAAGACCACGGTGCGCACTTACTCACCTCTTCTGGCGAAACCTTGGAAATATTTAACAGCCCCTACACCCGCCCTTGCCGGGTAACTGCACCGCTGGTTGCCGCCAGCACCGTCAATGCGCTGTCGCAGGCAAATGTGGAAAACAGCATCCTTCTGCTGCATGGCGATCTGACTGCTGAACAGCTGATGCCGAAAAAATTCCCCTTTTACAACCCCCAACATCACCAGGACATCTATCAGCTGCTGGAAAGCAAAGCCCCGCAGGCCATCCTCACTGCCACCGGTCGCAACCCGGAGCTGGCGGGGGGAATGTACCCCTTCCCGATGATCGAGGACGGAGATTTTGATCTGCCTTCAGCCTATCTGAAAGATGTGGATGGGGAACGGCTGCTGTCATTTGTCGGGCAACCGCTTCACCTGACGATCGAATCTACCCGGATCCCGGCTGTGGGGCATAATGTCATTGCCCGTAAACCGATGGTTAGTGGGCCGCGGTTGCTGTTCTGCGCCCATATCGATGCCAAAGACAATACCCCGGGAGCATTGGACAACGGCACCGGTGTGGTCGCCTTGCTGCTGCTGGCCGAACTGTTACAGGACTACTCCGGGAAGTTTCCCATCGAGTTACTGGCGCTCAATGGTGAAGACCACTACAGCGCCCAGGGACACAAACATTACCTTGCCACCCAGTCAGAAAAGATCAACGAGATATTCCTGGCGGTCAACACCGACGTGGCCGGATATACCGGCGCGCTCTCTGCCTATTCTCTCTATGGCTGCGCCGAGCCAATCGCAGAAGCAATCCATGCCGCCATGTCTGCTTACCCCAGCATCAAAGAAGGCCCGCAGTGGTATCAAAGCGACCATTCCGTCTTCATCCAGCAGGGCCGCCCTGCTGTCGCGATCACCTCTGAAAACTTTATGGAGCTTTCCACCAACATCACCCATACAGCCAAAGACGACCTCAATCTGGTGGACTACGCCAGGCTGGCAGATATTGTGCTGGCGCTGTATGCGATGATTGAGCGCTTAAACGGATTGAGCTAATTTACATCACTTCCTTGGAAAAGAAAAAAGCGCCAGCAAATGCTGGCGCTTTTTTAGTTGTTGTAAATAAATTTACAGAGCAACAACGTTCTCGGCCTGCGGGCCTTTCTGACCCTGGACTACATCGAACTCTACGCGCTGACCTTCTTCGAGGTTGCGGTAACCATCAGCAACGATCGCGCTGAAGTGTACGAATACATCTTCGCCGCCTTCACGTTCGATAAAGCCATAGCCTTTGCTGCCGTTGAACCACTTGACAGTGCCTTGTACTTTCGCCATGATTTGGAACTCCTTTCATAAGTTATTGCCGGGTGTATCATGGGTTCCAAATCAAACACAAACACTTTGGATCAGAACTTCTGTTACTCGAGCGTCTTAGTGTACCGCAAATTTAATTTTTTATCAAATCCAATTTTCCACAATTTTCACCAATTAATCTCGCCGCCCGCTGCCGCTGACACCAGCACTTTATCTACCCGCTTGCCGTCCATATCAACCACTTCCAGGCGCAGCCCTTTCCATTCCAACACTTCGCCGGTGTGCGGAATATCCCCCAACTCGCCCATGATCAGCCCGCCAAGTGTCTGGTAACGCCCTTGCAGATCCTCATAAAGGTCCGTCTTTTTGATCACATCCAAAAAGGCGCTCAGCGGGAGCATGCCGGCGCAAAGCAGGCTGCCATCCTCCCGGCGGGTAATCTGGGGATCAAATGTATCGCCATATTCCGGCATGTCCCCGGCGATGGTCTCAAAGAGATCTTTTTGAGTCACGATCCCGTCCACACCGCCAAACTCATTCATCACAAAAATGATCCCTGTCGCCTGCTGCTGCATGCGGGTCATGGCAGTATAGGCGTCCACCGAATCGGGCACAAACACGGGCGGCTCCAATACTGCATTCAGGTCGAAGCTGCCATCCCGCAGGTGCTGCTCCAGCAGGGCATTGGCGCCGACCACGCCCACCACCTGGTCGAATGTGTCCCTGGCAACCGGGTAGCGTTCGTAGTGGTTCTCCGAGATCGCCTGGCGCAGTTCCTCCTGTGTGGCGTACAGGTCCAGCCAGACCACCTGTGCCCGCGGGGTAATCAGCGTTTCCACCCGCATCCCGCTCAGGTTGAGCACCCCTTCCAGCATGGTTTCCTCGTGTTGGGTCACCAGCCCGGTGAGGGCGGCATGGTCAATCGTCTCGCGGATATCCGCTTCGGTCAGTTCCGGTTCCGGGGTCAGGTCAATCCCGGTCAGCCGGATGACCACCCCGGTAGAAAAGCTCAGAAAGCGCACCAGCGGCTTCATCCATCGGGAAAGCCCTGACAGCGGCCTGGCGACCAGCATGGCGTACCGCTCCGGGTTGCTGAGGGCAATCTGCTTGGGCACCAGCTCCCCGAGCACCAGCGATAAATAGGTGATCAGCAGGACCACAAGGCCGACACCGAGGCTGTCTGCATATGGCACCAGGAAATCGATCTCCCGCAGGAAGTCAGCGATCTCCTCCGAGAGGGTAGCGCCACCAAACACTCCGGCGCCTACCCCCACCAGCGTAATGCCGATCTGCACGGTGGACAAAAAATCTTCCGGCTCCTGCAGCAGTTCCAGCACATGCTGAGCGCGTTTTTTGCCGCGTTCTGCCAAGGCCACCAGCCGGAGTTTGCGTGCCGAGACCACCGCCAGTTCCGACATGGCAAAGACGCCGTTCAGCAACGCCAACAGAATAATCGTCCCAATTTCCAGCAATCCATTCATCTTCCAATTCCTATCGGTCGTAACCGTAATTCAATACCGAGTATATCAAACTGCCCCGGTTAAGGTTGTTCCAGGCCTCTGATCGCGAGTGTGATCCCCGCATGTTTATGATGAGCGTCCTGCCGTACCAAACAAAAAAAGCTGCCCGGTGCATCTGGGCAGCTTTTCGTTCAGCGTAATCTTACCGTCCGCTCAGATATACAGGTCCCTTTTCTGATAGCTGATATACGCCGCTGCCAGGCTCACTACTACGATCCCTGCCGAGAGCCAGATATACAGCATCTCGAAGCGGGACTCGGTCAGCATCAGCAGCGGGTTGAAATACTTGAAGGGGGTAAAGTATTTGAGGAAATCAAAATTCTCGCTCAGGTCGGCGATCACCGAGAGAATATAGGTCACCAGCAGCAGCGAGACCGCTACCGAACCGGAACGCTTATAATCTTTCATCGCCGCCCCCAGCAGCACGCCAAAAGCTAGGAAGATAACTTCCAGCATCAGCAGGGCAACCATGCCCAGGCGGATAAAGTCGAAGAACTCCTGGTCCGGATTATACGGCTGGGACAGGACAATGGTCAGCCCCCAGATGATCACCACGAACAGCACGCAGTGGACCAGGGCTGCCAGCACCTTTCCGGTGATCAGTTTGGCCCGGGTGATCGGCATGGTCAGCGAAAATTCCACCGTTTTATCGCGCTCCTCTTTGGCGATGATCCCGTTACCCAGCATGACGGCAAAAATGCTCACCATCAAGGCAAAGTACAAATACATCACCCCAAAGAAACCGCTCAGGGTCGTCAGGTTGAAGGCGTTCATCTGCAATACTTTCATCACCTGGTCGGGCACGGATGCAAGCACTTTCATCGTCTCCGGGTCCGCGGCAAAAGCAGAGAACTTGGAAATCCCCATATAGACAAACATCAGCGCAAACAGGCTCCAGAAGAACAGCGAGCGCAGGTTGGCTTTCAATTCCATCCAAAAGATATTCATCGCGTCCTCCTTATACCGTCGGGATGTTGCGGCGCTTGTAAAGCACATAGCTGGACATCAACGAAACCACGATCACTACTACGCTCACCATCACTTTGGACATGTCGTAGCTGCTGTCGTGGATGATGGCCGTGGCCTCAAAGTGCTTGAAGGGCGTCAGATAGTCGAATACATCGCCGCCCAGGGAACCGCCAAATGAGGCGATCAGGAACATACCAAACACCATGCCCATGGTCAGCGGGATCACCGAGCGCACCCGGCGCATCAGCAGCGAGATGACCATCCCCACTGCCAGGAAGAATAGCTGCAGGAAAGTTACCGTCAGCAGCGCCAGTACAAAGGCATGCGTGTCGTAAGGCTCCTCCGTGAACATCTGTACGGCGAAATAGCTGCTCACCCAGACCACCGCATTGGTGATCGCCAGGCTGGTGAGCGCGGCCAGCAGTTTGGCCGTCAGGATGGTTACCCGGCTGACCGGCTTGGCCAGCAAAAAGTCGGCAGTCAGCTCGCGCTCTTCCACCGAGACCAGCGAAAAGCCGTAGTTGGAAGCCTGGATGGAGATACAGATCTGCACAAACAGGAGCGTAAAGGCAAAGAATCCCAGCGGGTTCGATGCGTCCATCTTGTCCCAGCCGAAAGCTGCCAGCAGTTCCGGGGGATAATTGTCCAGGATGCTGTAAAAGGCTTCCAGGTCCGAAGCGATCGAAGAGAACAAACCCAAAAAGATAAACGTGAGTGCTGTCACCGAGACTGACCAGGTGATCACTGAGCGCATGTTCATTTTTAATTCATGCAAGTAAATATTCATCAGGACCGCCTAAGCGTAATAGTGCATGAAGATTTCTTCGAGGGTCGGCTCCTCAATCAACACGTCACTGACTGGCTGCGCGCCAATCTGCCGGATGACCTGGTTGATGTCACCCTTGAAGAAGAAGGTGATCTCGCCGTCCTCTTTCTGCAGGTTGGTTGCGCCGTTGATGTCAAATACGGCCGGTTCCAGCCCTTCGGCCGTCACCCGGATCTTCTTGTAGTTGTTGTGCTGCAAGGTCTTGATATCTTCGATGGTGACAATCTCACCTTCGCGGATGATCGCCACCCGGTTGCACAGGCGCTGTACCTCGCTGAGAATATGCGAGGAGAAGAACACGGTTGCGCCTTTCCGATTCTCTTCGAGGATCAGATCGAAGAAGCGCTGCTGCATCAGCGGGTCCAGCCCGGCAGTCGGTTCGTCCAGCATGATCAGCTTGGGGGAATGAAGCAGCCCCTGCACGATCCCGACCTTCTTTTTATTGCCATACGAGAGGTCGTCGATGCGGCGCTTGAGGTCCAGTTCCATCAGCTCGGCCAGTTCCTGGATGCGCTTAGTGCAGTCCTTTTTATAAAAGCTGGCGGAATATTTCAGCAGGTCGATGACCTTCATCTTGTCGTAATAGAACACCTCAGAGGGCAGGTAGCCGATCTCCTGCCGGATCTCCGGCCCGAACTTGATCACATCTTTGCCAAAGATGGTGGCGCTGCCGCCGGTCGGGTAGATCAGGGAAAGCAGCAGCCGGATGGTGGTGGATTTGCCCGCCCCGTTGGGGCCGATAAAACCGAAAATCTCCCCTTCTTCCACCTGGAGGGACACATCCTCGATCCCCCGGGATTTTCCGTAATATTTGCTTAAATGGGTAATCTCTATCAGTGACATCTGTTCTCCTTTTCCTGCCGGAACCCCTCCCCTGATTCGCGGCCACAAGCAAAAATCATATCCCAGAAAATTTCGGGGGTCAAGATTAAACCGGAATATATGGGGTTAAGAAATGTTGTTTAACCCCATATATTCAAGTGAATCTTTTATCAAAACCAGCTCTGTGGGGGCTGAGATTTGCATGATACCCACTGGTGGGGTTGGCGGGCGTCATCATTGACAATTGCCCCTTTCTCATCTAGCATATCGGTAACGGAGGTACCCATGCAGAAAAATATCCGCCTCATCCTCTCGCTCCAGGGGATGCTCTGGTTTGTAATGGCTTTTATCCAGTGGCAGAAATTTGGCAACCCGGCGATTGCCATTTTACTGGCTGTGGACGGGCTGGGCTTTTTGGCGCTGGCCTTCCTTTATTCCTGGCGCAAGATTTTCCGCTTTGCTACCCTGTTCTACCTGCTGGTCAACCTGGCGCTCACCATCACCGACCAGATGGGCCTGGCAGACTACCTGGTGCTGGCGCTCAACGCCATTATCATCCTGCTGGTACTGGCAGACCTGCGCGTTGCTTCGACCGCTGCCAATAAAAAAGGGGGGTAATTTAGCCAAAATCAAGTCTGGTGCATTATTCCATTTTTTCCACCCATCTTCCTTTCCCCCTCCTGGATCCCCGCCTGAGCGGGAATGACAACCTTTTTACTTCGCATCATTCCCGCATGATTGTAGCGGGAATCCAATGGATCATCGATTACAGCGTAAAATCCTCTGAATGGGTACAAAAAAAGCCTGTCCGAGGACAGGCTTTTTGCGATCAGTAATATTCCGGCTACCCGAAGCGGCCTTCGATATAATCGGCGGTCTCTTTCTTTTGCGGGTTGGTGAACATCTGCTTGCCCGGCAAATGCTCAACCAGCTCGCCCTGCAAAAAGAAAGCGCAGTAATCCGCCGTGCGGCCGCCCTGCTGGATGGAGTGCGGCACCAGCACAATGGTGTAGTCTTCCTTCAGCTTTTGCAGCGAATCTTCCACCTTGAGGGTCGAGACCGGGTCCAGTCCGGAAGTCGGCTCGTCCAGCAGGATCACTTCCGGCTCAGTTGCCAGCGAGCGCGCCAGGCACAGGCGCTGCTTCTGCCCGCCCGAAAGCGCATTGGCGGAACTGTCCAGCCGGTCTTTGACCTCATCCCAGAGAGCAGCCTGATGCAGGCAGCGCTCCACGGTTTCTTCCATTTTGGTCTTACTACGTTCTCCGGCCAGTTCCAGGCCATAGGTGATATTCTCCCGAATGCTCATCGGCAGCGACACCGGGCGGGAGAACACCATCCCCACCTTGCGCCGCAGGGCGATCACATCCGTCTCTGGGGAGAGGATATCCACACCATCCAGCAGCACCCGCCCGCTGACGGTTTTTACATCGGTCAGGTCGTTCAGGCGGTTGAGCGTGCGCAGCAGCGAGGATTTACCCCCACCCGAAGGCCCCAACCAGACATTGATCTGATTCTCGAAGATCGGCAGGGTGATGCTGCGCAGCGATTCGACCCCATCCGAATATTCCAGGCTGAAATCTTCCACCTGTATCTTTACATTGTTCTGCATCTCGCTCATTTCACCACTCCCGCTTGGAACGTGCCCGGAAGCGGATTAGCGTTGCGAACAGGTTCATAGAAAGCGCAAACACCAGCAGCACCAGGGCTGTACCGAACTGGATCTTCACCGGCATTCCCGGCACCTGCGTGCTGATCACAAACAGGTGATACGGCAGCGCCATGGTAGCGTCCAGCGGGCTGGAGGGCAAACGCGGCAGGAAAAACGCCGCCACAGTAAACAGGATCGGCGCAGTTTCCCCGGCAGCCCGTTCCAGCCCCAGGATGATCCCGGTGATAATGCCGGGCAGCGCCTGCGGCAGCACCACCCGCCGGATAGTCTGCCATTTGGTCCCGCCCAGCGAGACGCTCACCACCCGGAAAGACTGCGGCACGGCCCGCAGGGCTTCTTCTGCCGTGCTGATGATGATCGGCAAAGTCATGATCGAGAGCGTCAGCGAACCGGCCAGGATGCTGGTGCCAAAATTGAGGAACAATACGAACAAACCCAACCCAAACAGCCCGTAGACCACCGAAGGGATCCCGGCCAGGTTGATGATCGCCACCCGGATCATGCGGGTGACCCTGTTATCCGGGGCATATTCCGAAAGGTAGACCGCCGCCCCAATCCCCAGCGGCACGGAAAACAGCGCCGTACCGATCGTCAGCCAGAAGGTACCCACAATCGCCGGAAGAATGCCCCCGGCCTTCATCCCGTCGCTGGGGAAACCGCTGATGAACTCCCACGAGATGGCCGGCGCGCCCTTCCAGACAATATAGCCTACAATCAGGATGATTGGGGTAATCGTGATCAGCGCCATCACGGTCAGGCCAATGATGCCCGCCCGTTCGGTAAATTTGCGTCTGGTATAGGTATCCTGGTAATCGGTCATGACAGCAGTTTCTCCGAGCGTTTGGTGGTGCGGTAGACATAGCTGGAGGCGATCACATTGACGATGAATGAGATCACGAACAGCACGATCCCGATGAAAAAGAGCACATGATAATGCACGCTTCCATTGGCGACCTCACCCATTTCGGCAGCAATCGTGGCCGTCATCGTGCGCACCGGGGAGACAAACACCTTCAGGCTGTTTGCCAGCACCGGCGCGTTGCCGGTCACCATCATTACCGTCATGGTCTCGCCGATCGAGCGGGCAATCCCCAGCATCACTGCGGTCAGCGCGCCAGAGCGGGCTGCCGGGAGGATCACCGTCCAGATGGTCTGCCATTTGGTGCCGCCCAAAGCCAATGCGCCATCCCGGTATTCTTTGGGCACTGCATCGAGCGCATCTTCGGCTACCGAGACAATCGTCGGGATCGAGATCGCGCCCAGCAGCAGCGAGCCGGTCAGGGCGGAAAGGCCGGTGGGCAGATTGAGCGATTCCCGCAGCACGGAGGCCAGCACGGCGATACCGATGAAGCCCAGCACCACGGAAGGCAGCCCAGCCAGCACTTCGATCAGCGGCTTGAGCACTTCTCTGGCCCAGCGCGGGGCAATTTCGGCAATGTAAATGGCCGTGCCGATCCCAAACGGGACGGCGATCAGCGTGGCCCCGATCGTTACCACCAGCGAGCCGGTGATCAGCGGCAGGATGCCAAAATAGTCTTCAATCGGGTACCAGCGCACACTAAAAAGCGTTTTCAGATCCACTTCTGTCAGCGTGGGCAGCCCCTGGCTGAGCAGGAAGTAGAAAATGATCGCCACAAAAAAGATGGCTGAATACCCGGAGCCTTTGATCAGTACTGTAATGAAAAATTCTTTGGTGTTCGTCTGGTTCTTCATACCACCATCCTTCACGGGCTGCTGATCGGCACGAAGCCCAGATCGGCGACAATTTGTTGTGCTTCATCCGAAAAGATCCAGTCCATGTAGTTTTTCAGCTCCCCTTCCGGTTCCCCGTTGGTATACATATACAATTCACGGGCAATCGGGTACATCCCGGTGTTGACCGTCTCCACAGACGGGAATACATATTCCGAATCCGAATCCGCAGCAATTGCCACTACCTTGACATCATCGGTTACGTAACCCAAACCATCGTAACCGATCGCATTCGGGTTCTGGCTGACCTCCTGGATGATCCCTTCAGAAGAAGGCAGCAGCAGCGTATCAGTGGAAAACAGCAGGTCGCTGTCGCTATCGCCCATGCGGAGCACATTCTCCAAAAAGTAGACGTGCGTGCCGGAGTTGGTCTCGCGGGAAAGGCGCACGATCGGGCGGTCTTCCCCACCCAAATCGCTCCAGTTGTTGATCTGCCCGGAGTAAATTGCTGAGACCTGTTCAATGGTCAGCTCCTGCACCGGGTTTTCCGGGTTGATGATCACGGCAATCGCATCGCGGGCGATCACATATTCCACCGGGTCCACCCCGTTTTCCTGGGCGCTTTCTATTTCCTCTGTTTTTATCTGCCGGGAAGCGTTGGCAATATCCACGGTGTTATTGATCAGGGAAGCGATCCCCGTGCCGGAGCCGCCCCCAGTCACCGAAATGCGGATTTCGCTGTGCAGGTCCTGGTATTTTTCCGCCCAGGCCAAAGCCAGGTTGACGATCGTGTCGGAGCCTTTATTTTCGATATATGTTTCTTCCACCGCCGGTTCGCTGGAGGTGGAATTGGCTGCTCCCGTTGAGCATCCCCCCAATACCAGGGCAAGCACAAGCAAGCCGCCAATCGCTATTCGTTTAAAAGCTGTTGGCCGGAAAACTTTCATTTGATTTCCATCACCCACTGATCGTCCGATTCTTCCAGTTCGTTCATCTCGCCGGTGGCGACAAACAGGGTGCGCTCGCAGATGTTCACCACCCGGTCTGCCATCCGTTCGATATGGTGTGCAGCCCACTGCAGATGGCTGGCGAGGCTGATATGCTTTTTCTTTTCCATCATATCCTGCACCAGCCCGGCGTAGATCTCGTTGAAGAGGGCGTCCACCTTATCGTCATCGTTGGGCAGGCTGCGGGCGGTCTCCACATCCAGATCAACAAAGGCCCGTACGGCCCGCTGCAGCATGTCGGCGGCGATTTCCACCATTTCTTGCAGCTGCAAGATCGACTTCACTTTGGTGCTCTTTTTCTCGATCATCAGGTTGATCTTGGCAATCCCTTTGGCGTAGTCGCCCATGCGCTCCAGCTCGGTGGCAATCTCTAAAATGGAAGCCAGCTCGCGCAGATCGGTTGCCAGGGGCTGCTGGGTGGCAATTGCGATCAGGCAGGCATTTTCAATCGCAACGCGTTTGTCGTTGATGGCCGCATCATTGAGATAGACAGCCTTCGACCTTTCAGTATCATTCTCCAGCAAGGCATCCACGGATTCCAGCGCGGCTGCAGAGACCAGCCCTGCCAGATTAAGGATATCCTGCTTCAGATTGTCAATGGTTTCGTCTAAAAATTTTCTGGTCATGTTAACTCCTTATGCTCTATAAATAAGTTAACCAAACCGGCCGGTAATATAGGCTTCGGTCAGTTCTTTCTGCGGGTTGGTAAACAGCTGTTCGCTGAGGCCATATTCCACCAGGTATCCGGCCCGGTCGTCATCCATGTTAAAGAAGGCCGTGTAATGAGAAGCCCTGGCCGCCTGCTGCATATTATGGGTAACGATGATGATGGTGTAGTTCTCGGCCAGCTGGCGCATCAGATCTTCGATCTTGAGGGTGGCGATCGGGTCCAGCGCTGAAGCAGGCTCATCCATCAGAATGATCTCCGGCCTGACCGCAATGGTACGGGCAATACACAGACGCTGCTGCTGCCCGCCCGAAAGGGATAGCCCGCTTTCGTCCAGTTTGTCTTTCACCTCGTCCCACAGGGCTGCCTGCCTGAGCGAATTTTCCACCAGGGAAGCCATATCGCCGCGGAAGCCGTTGGCTTTTGCACCCCAGGCCACGTTGTCGTAGATGCTTTTGGGAAAAGGGTTCGGTTTCTGGAAGACCATCCCGATCTGGCTGCGGATGCGGACGGGGTCCATTTTCGCGTCCAGGATGTTCTCGCCGCGGTAGAGGATATCTCCCTCCATGCGCGTATTGGGGATCAA
>QKGK01000515.1 GCA_003250455.1 Chloroflexota bacterium
TAGGCCGGTTCCAGCAGGATGCCGGAACTGGTTTCAAAGGTCTCCTTGCGGGCGGGGAATCGGTCCAGGTTGGGTTGGAGGGTTTCCCGCTCCCAGCGGCTTTTTTCATCTTTCATCGTCGGCTCACTCTCTTTGCAGATTTTCCTTAGTATACAACATGTGCGCCCGGTGATAGTTACCGGAATTGTGGGATAATGGGCGGGCATTTGATTCCTGATTGAGGAGCAGTTCTGATGGAGAAGAGAATCACCAGCCGATTCACGCCAGCCATTCTGGCAGAGATCGCCGCCCGATACGGAGTTTCACCCGATCAGTTAAAGATCCTCGACGGGTTCGAGAGCTACATCTACCGTTATGAACAGGATGGGGGCAAGTTCATCCTGCGGATCTCGCACAGCTCCCGGCGCACGGAAGCCTGGATCCGCGGGGAGGTGGACTGGATCAATTACCTGGTGGATGGGGGCGTATCCGCTTCCCAGGTGATCACTTCAACGCAAGGAAATCTCGTCGAGGCGGCAGCTGACGGTCACGGGGAGTTCTTCATCGGGACGGTATTCAAACACGCCCCTGGCAAGCCTCCCTGGGAAGTGGGCTGGACAGATGCCCTCTACCAGAACCTCGGCCAGACTCTTGGCCGCATGCACGCTCTGAGCAAAGTGTATGTGCCCAACGACCCCCTGGCTTTTCGCCCACAGTGGAATGACCCGCTCATGCTGCTGGACGAAAATTGGCTGCCGGAAGGTGAATCGCTGGCAGTGGAAAAATACGGCCGGGTGCTGGCGGAGTGCCGCACCTTGCCGCAAGATCAGGAGCATTACGGTCTGATCCATTTTGATGCCCATGAGATGAATTACTTCCTGGATGAGACCGGAATCCCCAACCTGTTCGATTTTGATGACTGCACCTACAACTGGTTTGCCAACGACATTGCCATGGTGCTTTTCTATATCGTCATCGGTGAAAAAGACCAGCAAGCCTTTACGCTGAATTTCATGCGTCAATTCATAAAAGGGTACAAGCGGGAGAACCAATTTCAGTCTGAGTGGCTGGAGTGGATACCGTGGTTCCTGAAAATGCGGGAAATCGAGCTGTATGGCATCATCCACCGGGACTTTGATATGGAAACCATCGATGACCAGTGGTGCATCAGGTATATGGATGGCCGCAAGGAAAAGATCGAGGGGGGTGTCCCCTACCTGGATTTTGATTTCTCCAGGCTAAGGCCGTATATTAGCTAAGAGAAATATTTGCTGGCTTTTTGACGAAATCATCTATAATAGTCAGGCAGCGTTTTGAACGACACTAGTTGCTTGGAGCAGGAGGTTTCGATATGGCAAAACGGCTGGTTCTGGTAGCAGGGAACATTGGGGCAGGCAAAACATCCATCACCGAGCGCATCGGGGAGCGCCTGGACTGGGAGACGGGGTATGAATCGGTGGCAGATAATCCCTACCTGCCGGATTTTTACGCCGATATGGCGAAGTGGTCTTTCCATTTGCAGGTATTCTTTCTGGGACACCGCGCCAAGCAGCATCAGGATGCGGCTAACGCCCCCGGTTCTGCCATCCTGGACCGCAGCATCTACGAAGATTTTTACATCTTCACCCGGGCGCTGCGCCAGATGGGCAATATGAATGAACGGGATTATCTTTCTTACAAGCGCATTTTCGATCAGGTGGTCTCCGGCCTGCCAGCACCCGATCTGCTGGTGTACCTGTCGGCGCCGGTTGATGTACTTTTGCACCGCATCAACAGCCGTGGGCGCGAGATGGAAAGCTCCATTTCGCCGGATTACCTCAAGCTGCTGGAATCCTATTACGAAGAATGGCTGCACAATTTTGATGACTGCCCGGTTCTGACGATCCGCAGCAACGACCTCAACTTTGTGGATGACCCCGCCGACCTGGAAGTAGTGGTTGAGCGCATCCAAAAGGCGCTTGCCGGACGGGACGAGCTGGTGCTTGGGGAGGGGGACTAATTCCTTTAGTTTGTGTATAAAAATATTCGGCTAGATTGCCGAATATTTTTATGTCCCGTCACTGTTGGCTTTCTGAATAAATACCTGAACCTTCATTATTTGGTGCGAAAATTTCAAGAAGGGGGTAAGGAATTGTTTGTCACGAAGATTAATCCCGGATGAATATCCTTGCCTAATCCTTGACAAACTCTGTGGAATTATATATAAATAGAATTAGAATTCTAATTCTAATATAATCTATAAGGAAAACGAATGGAAAACAATTCACCACATTACGAAACGCCGCAGCAGCAGCGCAGCCTGGAAACAATGACGCGCATTCTGGATGCCACCGCAGCCCTGCTGGAAGACAAGACCTTTGATGAACTGACCATCAATGAGATTGTCGGGCAGGCAGAATGTTCGGTAGGGGCTTTTTACGGCCGCTTCAAGGATAAGGACGGCTTGCTGCATGCCCTCGATGAGCGCTATTTCACTGAATTTGGTGCCCGGATTGAGCAGTTCTTCAGGGATTTCAACCAACAGTTGCACTCGCTGGAAGAGTTGGTGCAGGCAACTGTCCAGGTGGTGGCAAACATGCACCAGCACCAGCGTGGGCTTATGCGCACCCTCATCCTGCGGGCACGCACTTCTTCGGATGATCGCTTCCGGCAGCGGGAACAGTTGCTTCTCGACCTTTTTCCCCGCTATAAGTCCCTGATGCTGGCTTTTTCCGCCGAGATCAACCACCCAGACCCGGATAAGGCGGTAAATTTCGGCTTCTACCAGATGTTCACCAGCGTCCGTGAGCGGCTGCTTTGGGGTGGTGCATTTCCATTTTCTGAAGTACCGGAAGGGGAATTTCTGGAAGAAGCTGCCCGCGGATTTTATCTATATCTCAAAAATTTACCAGGAGTATAGTCATGTCAATTAGAAGAAGTATTTTAATGGTTTTAATTTTTTTGCTCAGCCTGAGCCAAGGAGAAGTTATGGCCCAATCCAAAAGCATTGTACAAGAATCGCAGCAGCCAATCACACCGGAGAGTGTTGAGACCTTTGTCCAGACCTACCTTGAAGCAAATATGTCGGCAACACACGCGCCTGGTGTGGCTTTTGTGATGGTTTACCAAGGTCAGGTGATCTATGCAGATGGATTTGGCTTTGCCGATCTGGAATCCCAGACCCCGATGACCGCCGATACGCCAGTCAGGGCCGGTTCGGTCTCCAAGGTAGTGACCAGCACCGCCGTGATGCAGCTGGTAGAGCGGGG
>QKGK01000258.1 GCA_003250455.1 Chloroflexota bacterium
ACCCATTCGGGTAATGCTTTTGTGTGATATTTCACTTATAATAGAAACAATCAAATATTCCGAGTCTTTTGACCTAAAGCCTTGCGTGGCCATGGTGGAAAGAACATCCCTCGATGGCGAGGGCGGGTTGGTGACGGAAACGCACCTGCCTCCCTCAGTCTCACCCCGGTGAGGCTGAATTGGAAAGGAAACTATGCGTGTTGCACTTTCGCTCTTTCCCCTCGCCAGCTTAAAAGCTGGCGAATTCAATTTAACAAAGGATAACCCTCAAACCTGGATTGTCACCGGATCCAAAGGGATTGGGAAGACCACCTTTTGTCAGTCGCTTGCCCAGGAGCTTCGAAAATATCCGGTCTCCGTTGGCGGGATCCTTTCACTCGCCCAGTTTCAGGACGGAGTAAAGACCGGCATTTGTGTGCAAAACCTGGCAACAGGTGAGACTAAATTGCTGGGACGCAGCACCCCCCACGTAGATTATTTCATCGCGGTTGGCCGCTGGTATTTTAATGAAGATGTCCTCCATTGGGGAAACCGCTGTTTGCTGGAAGCAGCAGGCTGTGATGTGGTTATCTTTGATGAATGCGGCATCCTGGAAATGCTGCAGGGGGGCGGTTTTACCAGCGGGCTGACTTTGATCGATCAGCAGCGGTTTGGCATGGGGGTCGTGGTGGTGCGTCCGTCCCTGGTTGAGATGGCATTACGGCGCTGGCCGGGTGCTTCCGTGATCGATCTGGAGGGGGTGACAGGTTGATCGAGGTCAGCGGGCTTTCTGTGCGGTATCCTCAGATGCAGGCATTGACAGATGTGGATTTGCATGTGGGAGAAGGAGAATGGGTGCTGGTGACTGGCCCATCCGGGTGCGGTAAAAGTACGCTGGCCCGTGTGCTTGCTGGACTGATCCCGCATGCCATCCCGGCAGAAGTGCAGGGCCAGGTGCGTGTTGCGGGGATCGATCCCCTGAATCAGCCCATCGCTCAAACGGCCCAATCTGTAGGCATGGTGTTTCAAAATCCCGCCAGCCAGTTATTTCATTTAAAGGTATATGACGAAGTTGCGTTTGGTCTGCGAAATTTAGGCCTGGATGACAGCGAAGTGGCAGGCCGGGCTCATTGGGCTTTGGAGGTCACCGGCCTGGATGCGCTGGCGCAGGAATCCCCGGCCAATCTTTCTGGCGGGCAAAAGCAAAATGTAGCGATTGCCGCTGTGCTGGCGATGATGCCCAGGGTGATCGTGCTGGATGAACCGACCGCTTCCCTGGATGACCAAAGCATCCAGCGGGTGATGTCTACCTTGATCGGCCTCCAGGAGAAAAACGGGATCACGATTGTAATGGTGGAACACCGCCTGACGGCTGCCATGAAGCACGCTGACAGGCTGGTGGCGATGGAAGGCGGCAAGGTGGTATTTGACGCACCCACCCGCCAGGCCTATCAAAATATAGAACTGGTGAACCGTTTGGGGCTGCGGCGGTTCACGGACGGGAAAACCCTGCCCTGGAGAACCCTGATTCAGAAGAATGGGCATCGTGTCAGCAGCGAAACCCCTCTCCTTGAATTGAGAGATGTGTGTGCGGGCTATGAGGGCAAGCAGGTGCTGCATCATGTTGATTTGCAGATCCACGCCGGGGATTTTACGGCTCTGGTCGGCCCGAACGGGGCAGGAAAGTCAACCCTGGCTATGGCCGCAGCTGGATTACTGAAGCCAACCAGTGGAAAAGTGCTCTTCCAGGGAGGCAAACGCCCGCGCCCCGGGGTAGATGTCAGCCTGCTGTTCCAGAACCCCATTGACCAGCTTTTTACCGAGTGTGTGGACGAAGAGATTGCTTTTGGTCCGCGCAACTACGGCTGTTTTGATCTTGCCCAACACCGCATCACCCTGGAGCAGGCTGACCTGATCTCACTGCGGGCGCGCAGCCCGATGACCCTTTCCATCGGTCAGCAGCACCGCACCGGGTTGGGTGCTGTTGTGGCGCTGCGCCCCAAACTGGTAATCCTGGACGAGCCGACCCTGGGGCAGGATTGGGGACACCTGCAGCAGTTAATGAATTTTTTGGACCAGTTGAGCCGCTCCGGAATGGCTGTGCTGCTGATCACCCATGATTACAAGCTGGTCTATCGCTATGCGCGCAAAGTGGTGCTGATGGAGGACGGAAAAATTCAGCGCCAGGGGTATCTGGCGCAAAAACAAAATGCACAAATAGTTGAGGAGGAGCAAGTTGAAATTAATTACTCGTGAACTGGTAACAATTGCCATCTTCGGCACGTTGTGGGGGATTGTGGAAATGACCCTGGGAGGTGTGCTGAAATCTTTGGATATCCCCATGGCCGGGATGTTCCTTGCAGCAGTTGGGCTGTCCATCGCTATGATCGGGCGGATATTTGTACCCAAACGCGGTTCGACCCTGTTCATCGGGGTGATTGCCATGCTGCTCAAGCTGCTGAGCCTGGGCGGAGTGATCATCGGCCCGATGGTGGGGATAATCACCGAGGCATTGGTGGCGGAAATCGTGCTTTCCACCAGGAAGGAACCTGGCCAGGTTCTTTTGATGCTGGCAGGCGCATTGGGCGTCACCTGGGTGGTGGCGCAGCCATTCGTCACTGGGCCGATCCTGTTTGGACGTACGATGTTTGTCATCTGGCTGGACTTTATTGATACCGCTGGCCGGGTGCTGGGGCTGGGCGGTTCATCAATCCTGATTGTACTGGGGCTCTATATTCTGATCCATGTGATCGTGGGTATTCTTTCCGGGATACTTGCCTGGCAGGTTGGTAAACAGGTGCAGTCCCGGTTAGGCAGGCAAGAGGCAAATTTGGTGCAGCTATAACAATTTCATTGAGGAGAAAGCCATGAAAATTAAAACAATTACTGTATTTTTGATGTTAGCTTTACTGATCACCGCGTGCAGCGGGGGGACTGATACAGCGTCAGTGGAACAGGATGTTGTTTCAGATGCAATCCCTGTGGTGACCGTTGGGACTGCTTCGTATACTGCGGCGGACCTGCAAGCCATGCCGCAGGCGGAGGCAACTTTCAAGGATATCGCCTATGTTGGTGTGCCGGTATCGGATCTGCTCTCCACAGCCGGGTTTGACCTGGGAAGTGTGCGGGCGGTAAAAGCGGTCGCTTCGGATGGCTACACGGTCAATTATGAACCTGGCCAGCTCAGTCCGGCTAACGTCATCGTGGCGTATGCTCAGGTTGATGGGCCTCTGACTGCTGAT
>QKGK01000129.1 GCA_003250455.1 Chloroflexota bacterium
GATCATGCCGACCACCATGCTGCTGGTCTCCATCAGCATCATCATCCTGCTGTGGTTTGGCGGCAACATGGTGTTGGATGGCACCCTCACGGTTGGGCAAGTGGTGCAGTTCAACTCGTACATGCTGCTGATCGCCCTCCCTGCCCGCCAGATCACCTGGTATGTCAATGCCGCCGGGGAAGCTGCTGCCGGGGCCAGGCGTGTCGCGGAAGTCTTGGACCGCCAGCCCGAAATTGCCGACCTCCCTGACGCCATCTCGGCAGAGCATATTCAGGGTGAAGTGACCTTCAAAAACGTCACTTTTACCTACCAGGGAGAATCACAGCCAGCCTTGCAGGAGATCAACCTGGAAGTGAAGCCCAACCAGGTCATCGGCCTGATCGGGCATACCGGCTCTGGCAAAACCACCCTGATCAACCTGATCCCCCGCTTTTACGAGCCGGAACAGGGAGAAGTGCTCATCGACGGCACCCCGGTCAACCAATACAAGTTGGATTCGCTGCGCCGGGAGATCGGGTATGTGCTGCAAACCACCCTGTTGTTCTCCTCCTCCATCGCGGATAATATCGCCTTCGGCCGGCCGGAAGCCACCCGGGATGAGATCATCGCGGCAGCCAAAGCCGCCCAGGCACACGAATTTATTTCCAACTTCCCTCAGGGCTATGAAACGCTCGTCGGAGAGCGCGGCATCACCCTTTCCGGGGGGCAGCGTCAGCGGGTGGCGATTGCCAGGGCTTTGCTGATCAACCCCCGCATCCTGATATTGGACGATTCCACCTCCAGCGTGGATACTGAGACCGAACACCTCATCCAGAAAGCGCTCTCTGAGCTGATGACCGGGCGCACCACCTTTATCATCGCCCAGCGCATCGCTTCCATCCGCAGCGCCGACCAGATCCTGGTCTTTGACCAGGGCAGGATCGTCGAGCAAGGCATACACGAAGAACTGGTAGCCCAAAACGGGCTTTATACCGAGATCTATAACCTGCAGCTATCCCAACAGGAGCAGGCGCAATCCGATCTCAACCTGGCGCACAGGCCGATCTTCAAGGAGGGGCAGCATGGCGAATAAATCGACTGTTTCCCTGCCCGAACATTATCGCCAGGAATACGAAAAACCCCAGGGGTATAAACCGGAAGTCTTCTCTGATATCCTCAGCTTCCTGAAGCCTTATAAAAGAGAATTCCTCATTTCCTTTGTTCTGATGCTGTTCGGTTCGGTTGCCTCTGTAGCCGGACCATATTTCACCAAAATCGCCCTGGACAGCGGCATTGTCGGGCAAAACCGGGACGTCTTGCGCAATTCAATTTTGCTTTATCTGGGTACCGTTTTGGTGCAATGGCTGGTGACCTACATCCGCGTCAACATTATGGCAAAGGCCGGGCAGTCCACTATTTATGACATCCGTGCCCGCCTGTTCACCCATATCCAGCAGCTATCGCTGAGCTTTTTCTCTCATTACAGTGCCGGAAGGCTGATCTCCCGCGTGATCAATGATGTCACGGTGCTGCGCCAGTTCGTCACCTGGGCGATCATTGCATCCTTCCGGGATATCCTGACCGTTGTCGGTATTGTTTTCGCCATGCTCAGCCTGAACTTACGGCTTTCCTTGCTGACCCTTGCGGTTCTCCCGCTGATCGTGATCGCTACGTTCATCTTCCGTAAACATATCCGGGATATTTACCGCCGGGTGCGGGCTGGGATGAGCTGGGTCAACTCTGTGCTGGCTGAAAACATCAACGGGGTGCGCGTCATCCAGGCATTCAGCCGCCAGGATTACAATTACAATCACTTCAAAGACCAGGTAAACCGCTATCACCTGGAAAACAACCTACAGTCCGCCCGCCTGGTGGCCGCTTTCTTCCCTTCCATCGACATGATCGGGACGATTGCCATCTTCATGGTGATCTGGCTGGGCGGCGCGGCCGTGCTGGGCGAACAGGTGACCGCCGGGGTGCTGGTGGCATTTGTGCTCTACATTGAGGAGTTCTTCCGCCCGATCCAGGACCTCAGCCGCCGCTACGACCAGTTCCAGTCCTCCATGATCGCCGGTGAGCGCATCCTGGAGCTATTGGAAACCCCGGTGGATGTGCAGGATGCACCGGACGCCTACTCCATCCCCCCGATTGACGGGCAGGTGACCTTCGATAACGTCTCTTTCTACTATGCAGACGACCCCTCCACCCTGGTGCTGGACAGCATCAACCTGCAAACTGCCCCCGGGAAGACGGTTGCCCTGGTTGGCGAGACCGGCGCGGGGAAGTCCACGCTGATCAAGCTGCTGGGACGGTTCTACGACCTCACCGGTGGCCGCGTGCTGATCGACGGGCACGACATCTCTCAGGTCACGCAGGCCAGTCTGCGGGGCCAGATGGGCATCGTCCTGCAGGAACCTTTCCTGTTTGGCGGCACTGTACTGGAAAACATCCGGTTTGGCAATCTCAATGCCAGCATGGAAGACATAGAAGCTGCCGCCAAAGCCGTCGGGGCAGACGACTTTATCAACGGGCTGAAAAACAGTTACGACACCCCGGTGGAAGAAGGCGGCATCATGCTCTCTGTTGGCCAGCGCCAGCTGATCTCTTTTGCCCGCGCACTGCTTGCTAATCCCCGCATCCTCATCCTGGACGAAGCCACCTCCAGCATCGACACCCAGACCGAGCAGGTGATCCAAAAAGCGCTTTCCACCCTGCTGGAAGGTCGTACGGCTTTTGTCATCGCGCACCGGCTGTCTACCATCGTGAATGCCGACTGGATCGTGGTAATCAACGAAGGCAGGATCATCGAGCAGGGCGTCCATGAAGACCTGCTTGCCATGCAAGGGACCTACTACAACCTGTATAATATCGGATTCCAGGAAACCCCCGAAAACGCCTGATTAAAGCACTATATTTTTTAACCAATTAATTATGAGAATCGATCTGATGATCGATCCTCATGCTATTTTAATTTAAACATCTGTGAATTCTGGAACAAACAAATGCGGCAAATCGTTCTGGGTGTGCAAGCAGCACAAGGAGAAAGAAAATGAAACCTACAAAAATTCCAACCTTTTTATTTATCGCCACCCTGATGCTGAGCGCATGCGGAAGCCAGCCTCCCGCTGACAATCAGGGAGCCGCAATGAATATGCCGAACCCGGCCTCGGTATACTGTGAAGAACAGGGTGGACGCCTGGAAATGCGGGAAAATGCCCAGGGCACATACGGCG
>QKGK01000104.1 GCA_003250455.1 Chloroflexota bacterium
TAAAGTCAGGTAGAAACGGGTGTGCTGCTCGATGACCGCCTGGTAGGCCTGCCCGTCTGCCTTCAGCTTTTCTTCGGCAAGCTGGCGGATGAGTTCGTGCATTTCATAGCGGTTTTGGGCGTTCTTCTTCACCAGGGATTTGTCCACCAGGCTGGAAAGCGCCAGCAGAGATGCCCCGGTGATCGCTTTGGCGGCGGCCAGGGTGCATCCGCCCCGAAAGACCGACAGCGCCTGCAATACCCGCTTTTCCCGCTCGTCCAATAATTTCCATGAATAGTCGAACATCGCCCGCATACTGCGGTGGCGGTCGGGCACGTCCACCATCTCGGTTTTGAGCAGGTCGATGTTCTCCTGCAGCTCTTCCACAATCTCCTGCGGAGAGATCACCCGTACCCAATGGGCCGCCAGTTCGATCCCCAGCGGCATGCCGTCCATCAGCGTGCAGATCTCCACGATGGCGGGGCGGTCTGCAGCGCTGAGCTGGAAATTAGGGTCGGCGCGCTGTGCCAGGTTGACAAAGAGCTGCACAGCCTCAAAATTCTCAAAGATCTCGGCATCTGCCTGGGTGGGGAACTGCAAGCCGCTGACCTCGAAGACACATTCCTTGGTGAGCTGCAGCCGGGTTCGGGAGGTGACCAACACCTGCACATTGGGGGCTGTATCCAGCAGCTCTCCGACCAGCCCGGCGCCGCTCTGCAGATGCTCAAAGTTATCCAGCACCAGCAGCATTTCTTTTTGCTTCAGGTAGTTGAGTACCTGGTCTTTGGGCGGTTTGTCTTGATAAATTGGCAGGTTGACCGCCGAGGCAATCGCCGGCCACAGGTCCTGCGGGGTGTTCATCGGTGCCAGGGGGATGAAGTACACCCCGAAAGGATAATGTTTGAGGAACGAGATGCCCGCTTCAATGCTCAGTCGGGTCTTGCCGATCCCGCCCGGCCCGTGCAGGGTGACCATCTGGCAGGTGTGGTTGCCCAGCATATCGCCGATGGTCTTGATCTCTTCAGCCCGCCCGATAAAGGTGGTCGGCAGGACCGGCAGGTTGTTCGGTTGGGAGGAGAGGGAACGCGGGGGAGGGAATTCCTGCCGCAGGTCGGGGTGGATCAGCCCATACAGGGGCTGCGGTTCGATCAGGTCTTTGAGTAGGTGCGCGCCCAGGTCTTGCAGGCTGGCCTGGGGAGGAAGCTTGTAGGCCATTTTGGCATCGTCCGTGATCAGGATTTGCCCGCCCCAGGCTGCATCCATCACCCGGGCAGCCCGGTTGACGTCCGCGCCGTAGATATCGCCCCCGCGTGGTTCGTATGCCCCGGTATGGATGCCGATGCGGATGAGCAGTTCGCCGATCTCCTCCGGCCAGGTCTCAGCATGTAAGCTGGACTGCATCTCGATGGCGCATTCCAGCGGATTGCCGGTCTCGAACAAGGCCAGGATGCCGTCCCCGGTGCTTTTGACCACCTGCCCGCCGCATTTTTCCACCACGGTGCGCAAAATTTCGTTATGCCGTACCAGCGCGGCAGACATCACCTGGGAATGTTCCTCCCAAAGTCGGGTGGAGCCTTGAATATCCGTAAACAGAAAGCCGGGCATAAATTTCCTCACTTAAAAGGACAACAATTATAGTATACCTCTAGTTTTTCCTTCCCAATATATTTTTCAGCCCTGAAGGTGATTCCATTATTAGTTGTTTGAAAATAGCTTAGAAGGAGTGGGAATTCAGGATAAAAATGCAGAGACCCAAATCCCGGCAACCCCGAAAATGATCCCCAGCACCCACCCAGCCAGCACATCCGAGACGTAGTGCACGCCGATGGCTACCCGGGCAATGCCTACCAGCGGCCCCCAGATGATCAGCAGGATGCCCAGCCAGGGCGGAGCGATCCCCAGGGCGATCACGCCCAGCATCAGCGATCGGACGGCATGACCGGAGGGGAAGGAGTGCGGGTCGGTCTTGCGGTAGATCTGCCCCATGTCGCCTTCCGGCCGGGCGCGCCGGATGGAGAATTTGATCCCCAGCACGGTGGCCGCCCCAACCACCACAGCAATCAGACTGACCAGCGCCCAATGCTGGTAGACCGGACTGCCGAACAGGATCACGACCAGCAGCCCGACGCCCCAGAACCACGAGTCGCCGGTGTGCCCCCAAAAGAGGGCGATCTGCCGCAGTGCACCTGGTTGCTCGGCCACCCGCAGCCTGGAGGTGATGCGGTAATCAATTTCGAGGATTTTTTGAAAGGCACTCATCACGCAAAAAGTATACTGTACCGCGCACAAATCGAGTAGGGGAAACCTATCGGAACCACGGATGAACACCGATTGAGGGACGAGGCACCCAGTGACCGAGGGAATAGGAAAACCCGACTATTTCATATTCGCTGATTACAAGTTCCCTGTTCACACGTTGTCTGTTCATATAGTTAGCTGGTTGACTGGTTAGCTGGTTCCTCGTTCCCTGATCACTCGGTGCCTGATCACTCGTTGCCTGATCTTTGATTGACTATCAAACTTTCCCCACGTGTTAACGGTATAATTGATGTGAATAAATTAACTATTTAGGAGGTTGCTGCATGCTGCCAAATTTTGCATATTTTGAGGGAAAGATCGTTCCATACAGCCAGGCAAAGGTAGGCGTTGCCACTCATGCCTTCAACTATGGAACCGGTGCTTTCGGTGGGATCCGGGCCTATTGGAACGAAGATGAAGAACAGCTCTTTCTCTTCCGCCCGGCGGACCACTTCAAGCGTTTCCTCAATTCGTCCCGTCTGCTGCTGATGGATTTGGGTGTGACAATTGAAGACCTCACCCAAATTACAATAGACCTGCTCCGCACAGAGGGATTAAAGCAGAATATGTACGTACGCCCGCTGGCCTATAAAGCCGATGAACTGATCGGGGTGCGTCTGCATGATCTGCGGGACGCTTTTACCATCTTTGCGATCCCCTTTGAACAATATATCAAGCACGACACCAATGCGCACATCACGTTTTCATCCTGGCGCCGGGTGGACGATAACATGATCCCGGCCCGCGGCAAGATCACTGGTACATACATCAACTCAGCATTCATCAAGACTGATGCGTCCAAAGCTGGTTTTGATGAAGCCCTGGTGCTGAATGCGGATGGACATATTTCTGAAGGCAGCGCAATGAACTTTTTCATGATAAGAGATGGCGAACTGCTCACGCCGCCGATCACCGACAATATTCTGGAGGGCATCACCCGCCGCACCGTGATTGAACTGGCGGAAGCAGAGTTGGGCATAAAAGTCCACGAACGCTCGATCGACCGCACAGAGGTCTATCTGGCAGACGAGATTTTCCTCACCGGCACTGCCGCCCAGATCACCGCTGTCGGGATGATCGACCACCGCCCGATCGGGAACGGCATGGGACCCATCACCGGGCAGATCCGCACGCTGTTTGCCGACATTGTGCGCGGCAAAGTGAAAAAATACCGCCACTGGAACCACCCGGTATTTTGATTTAACCTCACCCCCGGCATCCTCCTGTTTTTCAGGAGAGGGGCGTTTTGTAAATAAGTTTTCTGTTTCCTTTTCCTGTAAGCCTATACAGAAAATAAAAAATGGCGGCAGCTGCCGCCATTTTGGGGTTGTAAGGGCTAGCCCCTGCCTAGTTTCATCTTTTGGGCCGTCGATTTATTTTCGATCGTTTTTTTCTGGGGAGCCAGATTGCTGATCTTCCGGACCATGGTGCTCCACTGCTTCTTGATGAACAGCTTGACCGGCTTGATGCGCAGCACCAGCAGCAAGGTTACGATCACAGCGTAGATGAACGGGCGAACAATGTCACCCTGTAAGGTAAAGATATCGCCTTTCTTTGCCAGGGCATAATGCAGTACGATCAGCGGGGCAATCACATAGATGGTGCGGTGCAGACGCTTCCAGTTCTTTTTCAGCTTCTTCTGCCAGTATTTGAAGGATGTCGCTGCCATCACGGTCAGGCCAATAAATGCGGTCAGCCCCAATAAGATGAAGCGTTTTTCCACAATCGCATCCCAGATCAATTTCAGGTTTCCGCCGTAGTCCAGGGCGACAAAGATGGTCACGTGGATGGTTGCCATCATGAAGGCGTACAGCCCGATGGTGCGGCCAAATTTGTTGAGTTCCTTCCAGCCGAAGACGCTCGCCAGCGGCGTGCCGCTCAGGGAGAGCACCACCCACAGGATCGCCAGCCGGCCGGTGCGCTGCTCAATATCCTGGATCGGGTTGACCGATAGGCGGCCGCCGAAAAAGTTGAGTACGATCAGGATCAGCGGGATCCATGCGCCAAGGTGTATGGCGACTTGCAGTAGTGAGAGTTTTTTGCCCAAGAGTTTCATTAGTAGTTCACCCGTAAATCCATACCTTCATATAAATAAGCGACATCTTCTTCATACCCGTTGAACATCCGCGAAGCCCGCCGGCCAATCTCGCCGATGCGCCGTTCGGTTGCCTGAGACCAGCGCGGGTGATCGACATTGGGGTTGACGTTGGCGTAGAAACCGTATTCATTGGGGGCAATGGTGCTCCACATGGTTTCCGGTTCTTCCGCCACCAGCTCGATCTTGGTGATTGCCTTGATCGACTTGAAGCCGTATTTCCAAGGCACTACCAGCCGGATGGGCGCGCCGTTCTGATTGGGCATAGGCTTGCCGTACAGCCCGGTTGCCAGGATGGTCAGCGGATGCATGGCTTCGTCCATTCGCAGTCCTTCCTGGTAAGGCCAGGGGTAAAACCGCTGCTTTTGTCCGGGCATCCGGTCGACATCCATCAGGGTCTCAAAGCGCACATATTTGGCTTCAGCTGTGGGTTCCACTTGGTTGAGCAGTTTGCCCAGCTCGAAACCTTCCCAGGGGATCACCATGCTCCAGGCTTCCACGCAGCGCAAACGGTAGATGCGTTCTTCTGTCGGGAATTTCCCCAGCAGGTCGTCCATTGTGTAAGTCCCGGGGTTGTTGACCAGACCGCTCACTTCCACAGACCACGGTTCCGGATTGAAATCTGCCGCAAGTCTGGCGACGCCCTGTTTGTCCACGGTGAACTCGTAATAGTTGTTGTAATTGGTGATTTCCTCGTAAGTATTCAAGGGATCCCCAAATTCATCCACCGAAGCGCCGGCAGGCAGGTCCACTGCGCCGCTGTTGGCAGTATCGGGCAGGTCTGGCGCACAGGCTGCCAGTAAGGCTGCCGAGGCAGTCACGATGCCCATTGCCTTCAGGATATCCCGGCGGGAGAGATAAACATCTTCCGGGGTGACCTCTGAGGGGTCGATTGGTTTTGATTTGAATTTGTAAGCCATTTGCTTTCTCCAAGGTTGCTCTGAAAAATGAATAATTACGGATATGTTTCGGCCAGTAAAGTTTGGATGGCCGCTTCGGTTTCCTGGTAGGCACCCTCCCCGATATGGACATAGCGGATGTCGCCCTGCTTGTCGATCAGGTAAAGGGTCGGCCAGTAGCGGTTATCGTAGGCAGACCAGGTCGCCCGGTCGTTGTCAACTGCTACTGCGTAGGGGATGTCCAATTCTACCAGGGCTGCTTTGAGGTTATCCAGGTCGGCTTCATAGTCGAACTCAGGGTAGTGGTTGCCGATCACCACAAGTCCCTGTTCGGAATAGGTCTGGTGCCACTGGCGGATCGAAGGGATCACATGGCGGCAGTTGATGCAGTCAAAAGTCCACATTTCCAGCAGCACTACCTGTCCTCGCAGATTTGCCAGCCGCAGGGGCTGGTCGGTGTTCAGCCAGGTCTCGTTGTGCAGCTCTGGGGCGGGACCCAGGTTGTCCAGCTTTACTGCAGGCAGGTCGCCAGATGCGGTTTCCGGTTTTTGTCCGGAGCACCCGGCCAGGGCCAGCAGGAACAGGATTGCAGTTAAGGTTTCTTTCATCAATATGCCTCCATCTTCAAACCGGATTATAAGGAATAAATCTTACAAATTCCTTGCGAAAGCATGAAGCGGAGGTTATCGCTTTCCTATTTTAATTGATGAGAATAGACGCTGCTTTCTTTCCCGATCCGGAAGGTGAATTCGGCGCCCTCTCCTACCACGCTCTCCACCCGGATTTCGCCGCCGTGGGCCTGCACCACGCCGCGGGCTATTGCCAGCCCCAGCCCGGCGCCCCCAGTGGCCCGGCTGCGGGATTTTTCACCGCGGTAGAAGCTCTCGAAGATGTGCGGCAGGTCGCTTTCGGGGATACCCTCCCCATTGTCACGGATGCACACTTCGGTCAGGTTCCCAATCCGGCGGGCAGAGATTTTCACCTGGCCGCCTTCTGGCGTGTAGCGGATGGCGTTGCTCACCAGGTTGTTGAGTACCCGCCCGATCTGCTGTGCGTCCATATACACCGGGTCGATCCCGCCATCCACCTGCCCGGTGAGCGTGATCCCTTTTTTCTCCGCTACCTGGGAGAAAGACTCCAGGGTGTCCGAGATCAGGTCGCTGAGGGAATTGCTGGAAAGGTTCAGCGAGATGCCGCCGGCATCCAGTTGGGCTACTTTAAATAGATCGTCAATCAGTACGGAAAGGGATTTTACCTCGCGCTGCGCGGTTTTGAGGTAGCGTTGCACCGCCTCAGGGTCGGTGACCACGCCGTCGGCCAGGGCTTCCAGGATCGCCTGGGTGGAGGTCAGCGGGGTTTGCAGGTCGTGGCTGACCCAGGCGATCAGGTCAGCGCGCTGCTGTTTGGCCTGCTGGAGCTGTTTGGCCATGCGGTTGAAATCCTTGCTCAGCCGGGCCACTTCGTCCCGCCCGGTGACAGCCACCCGTACGTCCAGGTTGCCCTCTGCCAGGCGGTTAGCCGCCTGCTGTAAAACAAAGATGCGGTCTGTGATGGTGGAGGAGAGGAAATACCCCAGGATCATGGCCATCCCCCCGGCAAACAGCAGCAGTACGGTCGCCAGCAGCAAGTCGTGCTGGCTGGCGAACATCAGCCGGGCAGTCAGCCAGACGTTGAAGAAGGTCAGCACGCTCGAGATCAGGTAGCTGATCAGCAGCGCCCAGCGCAGGGTGCGGACGCGCGTCATCCAGCCCAGGCGGTAGGCGATATACCCTACCAGGCTGGAGATGATCGAGGTGATCCCCAAAAATAGCGCCATCAGGCCGAAGTCCACCATGGGTGGCTTCATGATCAGCACAAAGATAATTAAGGAAAGCAGCAGGGTGGCGATCACCGCGATGGCGTAACGGGCTGTCAGGGGAATGGCTCTTTGGATTGGTTTCATTTTAAGACTCGTATTTATAGCCCACCCCCCACACCGTCAGCAGGTGGACGGGAGAGGAAGGGTCCTGTTCAATTTTTTCGCGCAGCCGCCGGATATGCACGGTAACCGTACTGGGGTCGATATATTCCGATTCGCCCCAAACGCGCTCCAGCAATTGGTCTCTGGTGAACACCTGGCGCGGATGCGTGACCAGCAGGGTGAGCAGGTCGAACTCTTTGGCAGTCAGGGATAACAATTCATCTTTGAGGGTCACGGTGCGCGCCATGGGGGAGATGGTCAGGTCGCCGGATGTGATCGGCTGGGTTTCTTTTTCGCTGGGGCTTTGCTGGTTGGTCCGGCGCAGCACGGCGCGCACCCGGCTGACAAGCTCCTGCGGGCTGAAAGGTTTGACCACATAGTCGTCCGCCCCCAGCTCCAGCCCGGTGATACGGTCGATCTCGTCCCGGCGGGCGGTCAGCATAATGATCGGCACCTGGCTGCGTTCGCGCAGCCAGCGGGTGATGGCAAATCCATCCACTTCCGGCAGCATAATGTCCAGGATGAGCAGATCGGGGATTTGTTTTTCCAGGATCTCCATGGCGGCAACCCCGTCTTTCGCTACCCGCACCTGGAAGTCTGCCCGCACCAGGTACAGGCTGACGACTTCTGCAATATTGGGTTCGTCTTCCACGATCAGGATTGATTTGTTTTTCATAGCAGCTCCATCTGGACATTTTTACCGATTCTACATATAAATAGGGATTGGTTCCTCCAACTAATATGATACTATCATGCGGTTCGATCAGGGCTTAACAATATCTTACAACAATTTGGCCTGTTCATACTTTCGCAATATTTAGGATATGGTTTGGTAAGAACCTCCGATTACAATCATCCAACAAATTCCGAAAAAAGGAGTACAAGCATGCACAAAACGAAAATTTTGCTGGGGCTGGTCGTCCTGACGGCATTCATCCTGGGAGCCTGTTCTGCAAATCAGCCGGTGAATAACACCATGGACACTACCATGGATAACACCACAAGCAATACCATGGAAGAGCCCATGGACAGTTCGTCCGATGAGATGATGGACGAGAGCAATGAAGAAATGACGGATTCCAGCCACGATACTATGGAAGAGCCTTCTGACGAAATGATGGAAGAGGATACTGGTGAAGCTTCCGACAGTATGGGTGATGAGGCTGCCATGCCATTGTGGTATACCTATCAGTTTGAAGACGCCGCCACCGGCGAGCCCTTCGCCATCAGCGATTTCAAAGGCAGCGTGGTGCTGGTAGAGACGATGGCCATGTGGTGCTCGAACTGCCTCGCCCAGCAAAAAGAGATCGTCAAGCTGCACGATTTGTTGGGCGAGCGGGATGATTTCGTCAGCGTGGGGATCAATATTGACCTTGAAGAAGATATCGTGATGGTCGCCACCTATGTTGATGCCTATGGGTTTGACTGGCTCTACGGCGTGGCTGACCTGGATGTTTATTTGGATATTGGGAATTCCCTGGGCGTTCAGTTCCAGAACCCGCCTTCGGTTCCGATTGCATTGGTTGACAAGGATGGCAAAGTGCATGCGCTGCCCTTCGGCGTGAAAGATGCCGATTCCCTGCTTGCTTTTGTGGAGCCGTATCTCAATTAGGGACTGCCCGTAGACCCTGTTTTTGACGAACACAGCGGAGGGCTGCCGCCATTCGGGAGATGAGGCACCCTCCGCCGTTTGCTAAACAGAACCTTTGAACAACTTTGGATGATTGTTCCCCTTCAGGAGAAAAAATATAAAATGGGTCTCGACTCAATTCTTACCTCATTATCCATCGGGCTGCTGGCCACCACCAGCCCGTGTGTGCTGCCGCTGTACCCCGGTTACCTGGCTTACATTAGCGGGGGCCAGCAGGGTTTGGAAAACAAGACCAGCCGCTACCTGCTGGGGATCTTTGTGCTGGCAGGCGTGCTGGTCACCATGCTGGCACTGGGGGCGGTGATTGCGCTGCTGTCGGTTTCGGTGGGGCGGGCGCTCTCGGTGGTCATCCCGATCGCCGACCTGTTGATCATTGTTCTGGGCGTGCTGCTGCTGCTCAATATCAACCCTTTCAAGCAGCTGCCACAGATCCAGGTGCCGGTGCTCAACCATCCATTTGCCAACGCCTTTGTGTATGGCATGCTCTACGGGCCGATTGCGCTGCCCTGTGCGGGGCCGCTGGTGGTGGGTATCTTTGCAATTGCTTTTGCCTCCGGCCAGGCCTGGGAGCAGTTGAGCGTCTTCCTATGGTTTGGGATCGGCTTTGGCCTGCCGCTGCTGGTGCTCTCGTTCCTTTCGGGGGCGGCAGCGCGCTGGATCACACGCGTGTTTGCCCGGCGTGCCCGGCTGATCAACATTATCAGCGGCTTGCTGCTGGTGGGCATCGGTATTTTTGACCTGGCTGCCAATTGGGCGCTGATCACGGCGTATTTCTAATCAAATATTGGGTCTAATTACCCATTTTCTCCTGGTTTTCGTGTAAGATTATTCTAAACAACTTCGTCTTTTTCGTATAACGACCTTGACAATCAAGTGACATGATTTATAATACAAACCAGGATATTTAAGATAAATTTAGTAAAAATTAATTTTATGGAGACATTCATGTTTTATTGCTTGTGTTTAGGGCGGGGTTGATAGCCGCCTGAGCGCATAGATCGAATCCTGATCATTTACGCCGATAGACAACGGACGGCTGCAATCCCGCAGAACCTACGGAGCCCCAGGTATGCTTATACCTGCTCCCTGCTTTCGTTCTGCCGAAATATGGCTGTCCGTTTTTGTTGTCTATTGGCGTTTATTGTTAAAAATAAGGAAAACCACATGGTTGCAACTTTGAATCGAACACAACAGGAAATAACCATCCGCCGGGAAGCGCTTTCCACCGGGCTGGCCGCTGTGGTGGGCAACACCCCGTTGCTGCCCTTGCACCGCCTGGCCGCAGACGTTTGGCCCCAGGTGCAGGTATATGCCAAAGCCGAATGGTTCAACCCCGGCGGCTCGGTAAAGGACCGCCCGGCGCTTTGCATTTTGCGCACTGCGCTGGAAGAAGGCAAGCTCATCCCCGGCAAGCGCCTGCTGGACTCCACTTCCGGCAACATGGGGATCGCCTACGCTACCCTGGCCGCTTCAATGGGCGTGCCGGTCACGCTGGCTTTACCCGAAAATGCTTCCCCGGAGCGCATCAAGATCCTGCGGGCTTTAGGCGCGGAACTGGTGCTCACCGACCCGCTGGAAGGCTCGGACGGAGCGATGGATGTCGCTAAGGAGATGGCTGAAGCCAACCCGGACTTGTACTTCTACGCCAATCAATATGACAACCCGGCCAACTGGATGGCGCATTACCAGACCACCGGGCCGGAGATCTGGGGGCAGACCGGCGGCGAGATCACCCACATGGTGGCCGGCATGGGCACCACCGGGACGATCACCGGGACCACCCGCTATTTGAAAGAGAAAAACCCGGATATCCGCTCGATTGCTTTTTATCCGGATGCCTCATTCCATGGGCTGGAAGGGCTCAAGCACCTGCCTACTGCGCACGTGCCGGGCATCTACGACCCACACCTACCGGATGAAGTCCGCGAGGTGGCGACCGAAGATGCCTACGCCATGGTGCGCCGCCTGGGCCGGGAAGAAGGCCTGTTCGTCGGTATTTCTTCTGGGGCGGCCGCGGTAGCTTCTCTGCGCCTGGCGCAGGAAATTGCCCAACGTGGAGAAAGCGGTGTGGTTGTGACCGTCTTCCCCGATGCAGGCTACAAATACCTGACCTCGGATATCTGGGAGGAACCGGCCTGATGGAAACGAAATTAACTATATCCAGCGAGATCCTGACCCAGATCCACCGCCATGGTGAAGCGGCCTATCCCGAAGAGGGGGCCGGCCTGCTGCTGGGCCGCGAAGCGGATGGCAAGCGCGAGGTGTTCGACATCCTTCCGCTGACCAATTCCCGCGAGGATGCCGCCCGCCACAACCGCTACCTGATCACCGCCGAAGATATGCTGGCCGGTGAAATGGAGGCCATGCGCCGCGGGGTGGATATTGTGGGTGTCTTTCACTCCCACCCCGACCACCCCAACCGCCCGTCCGAGTTTGACCGGGATTGGGCGCTCCCCTGGTATTCGTACATCATTACCAGCGTCCATCAGGGGCAGCAGGCTGGCAGCCGCTCGTGGCGGCTGGCCGATGACCGCAGTACTTTCAGCGAGGAAGCGATCGTCGTTTCCCAACCTGAACAGCAATAATTTTATTTTTGGAGGTTTAACCCGAATGACAACCCTTAGAATTCCCACTCCGCTGCGCCCGTATGCCGAAGGCGCCAGCGAGATCGAAGTAAGCGCCGAGAATGTCGGCCTGGCCCTGGAAGCATTGACCACGCAGTACCCCACTTTGCGTAAGCACCTGTTTACCGAGACTGGCGACCTGCGAACCTATGTCAATCTGTTCGTCAACGATGAAGATATCCGCCACCTGCAGGGTGTGGATACCCCGATCAACACCGGGGACAAGTTGATGATCATTCCCAGTATTGCCGGGGGCGCACAGGCAGGTTCCTGATGCAGGCGCTGCGAAAAGTAGACCACGCCGCCCTGCGCACCAACCAGGCGTTCATCATCGCCCTCAACCTGCTGGCATTCATCTTTGATCTGCCGGTATTGGCTGCATTCGTCGGCGTGGTGATGCTGTCTGGTACCCTGATGGCGAAACCGGGCTTTGGCATTATCTATCGGCTGGTACTCAAGCCGCGGGGCTGGGTCAAGCCGGACGTATTGGAAGACAACCCCGAACCGCACCGTTT
>QKGK01000290.1 GCA_003250455.1 Chloroflexota bacterium
GTTTGTATATACCGTAGATTTGGACAGCAGTGTGTTTTTTGAGCAAAAATTTATGGGGATCTTTAAGGCCTGGAAAGAAGAAGTAGAACTGCGCCAGGCCAAAAAGGCGATGGCTAATATACAAAGCAAAACTCAAGCGGGTCAGAGTGCACCTGCGGAGGCGCTTAACCAGGATTTTCAAAAGGATACGATCAACATCCTGTTTCTCAGCGCCAACCCCCAGGATACTGCTCAACTACGGGTAGATCATGAAAGCCGGGCGATTGATGCCGCGCTACGCAACGCCGAGTTCCGGGAAAAATTCAATATCAAGACTCATTCTGCGGTGCGGGTGACCGATTTGCAAAGTTTTTTACTGCGCCATAAGCCCAATATCCTGCATTTCAGCGGGCATGGCGAACAGGATGGCATTATTTTAGAGGATGCCTATGGTGATGCGGCTCCAGTTAAAAAAGAAGTGCTCAGCCTGCTGTTCTCGGTGCTGAAGGACAATATCCGCTGCGTGCTGCTGAACTCATGCTACTCTGCAGAGCAGGCAGAAGCGATTGCGGAGCATATCGACTGCGTGATCGGAATGACGGATAAAATCAACGACCGCGCGGCAACTGCATTTGCGGCGTCTTTTTACCAGGCGATCGGCTTTGGGCGCGATATCCAAACAGCTTTCAATCTGGGCTGCATTCAGGTAGATATGGAAAATCTGGACGAAGCGGATAAACCAAAATTGATCGTTTCTAAAAAGGTTGACCCAGCGCAGTTGAGGTTTACATAGAAACTATCTTGCAAAAGCATCAAAGGGGTTTACGTGAGTCAGCAGGGTGATGGTTTCATCATCAATGCCGCTTTTGCTTAATTTTGGTAAGAAGTGCTCGCTGATATAGGTGTAGGGCATTGGTGTGCCGCCTCCTGGTTGGGCAGGGTCATACCAGCCCCTGTCGTGGCTCAGCAGGAGTTTGTGACCGTAACCTGCTTCCAGGATGCGCTGGATCCGCTCGATGAAGAAATCGTCATCGAAGGAATCGCTTCCGATGGCATCGTATTCCAGCCAGACACCTCTTTCTGCCATTTCCAAGTGGAGATTAAAATCAGGTTCTGCTTGTGTATGGATCCAGATAAAGCGTTCGCTCGAATAACCAGCCTTTTCGAGGATGTCCAATTGATCCAGGACAACACGCCCTCGTATCGTGTGGCTGCCGATAACCGCGTTAACCTTTTGGGCTGCTTTTGCAGCAGCGGCCAGCACCTTTGCTTCGGTAGATGTGATACCATCATCTCCTGCGCTCACCTTGACCCATGCAGCCTGAACTCCAGTATCTCCGATCTCATCTTGTAAATCAGCAACCATCCTATCCCTGAGCTGTTCTTCGGATGCGGCGTGCACCCAGTCCGGAATCCAGGGCTCTCTGTAGAACCCGGTCGGAACCACGATAGGCATATTCGTTGCCTGGGATACCGCTTTGTCAATGTCAGGACGAACTCCAACACCTCCTGTACTGCACTCAACGATCGCGGTTACCCCCAGTGACATCGCTTTTTCGATCTCTGGCTTCATCAGCCGGACCACATCATCTATATCCGCTTGCCCATATCCTGGCGTGTCCCAGGTACGCAGATCCACAAAAACGTGTTCGTGGGGCAAAATCAACCCCAAATGTTCAATTTGCTTTGGTCCAAGGGTGGTGATCAGTTGTCCTGCCATGTGCATCTCCTCAGGGTTTTGTTGGATGCTTTTGGGCTTTTTTTTTCGATTTTGGTTCGCCAGTTTGGTAAGCCGCCAGCAAAGTTTTGTGAAGGGGAATGTTTTCCAGATAAGTTTTCCGGTATTGGGTATCGGGCGGGATCAACAGGTGCTTCTGGGTCATTTCGTCATAAGCAGCCTTTAAGTATTTAGCGGCTTCTTCTTCCTGCAGGTTGGCAAGAAGCGCCTGGCTGTGATAATAGAGAAGTTCTTCGCTTAAACATTCAAACATCTGGGAATACCCAAAGTCCTTGTACAGGTTGATCGCCTGGGTTGAAAAGGTGAGCGCCTGGTCGTTGTGTCTGTTTTTTTCCTGCGGGTCAGTAACCAGACGTGCAAGGTGTAGGTGGGCGATGGCAGCTTTGCAAGCGGCTGCCATCTCGATTTGGCGGGAGATAAAGGGCCTGTCTACGAGCAAATGGATAGTGGATTCCATCCACTCCAGAGCCTTGTTCAAGCTGTCTTCATCGTTTTTGGAGATGGCCAGATTGGCAGCTGCGAGATTCCAGGCGGCCTCTGCCAGGTCCCTACCGGCCGGGACACGAATTTGCTGGAGCTGTTTAAGGATCGTTTCCGCAAGGTCGAACTGCTTCAAGGCAGTGTATATCCATACCATACGTAGCAACGGATACCGTTCCCCTGCAGTTCCTTGATAGATCTTCTGGCTGCTCTTTGCCAATTCCAGGCCGGTTTTGTAATTCCCTAAATAAATCCCTTCCGCACGGCTGCAAGCTAAGAGGGCGCTGGCTTCGATCAGGCGATGACCTATCTCGCGGGCGCGCTTGACCCTGACCTGTTGGCACTCTACCAGCGAACGGTAGTAATCCCCTGCTCGCTCGTAGTGCAAAGAAATCAGATTAAGCAGGTCAAGTTCGGATACTTTATCGTCTAAATTGCGGTAGAGCGGCAATGCCGCTTTAAGATATTCTTTGCCCAAGTTCGGATCGGTGCTCCAGCTAAATATCCCAGAGAGGTCCAGCAGGATCCGAGCCTCAGTGTACTGGTCGCCGATTTCCCGGGCAATTGCCAATGCAGCTTCAGCATGCTCGTGTCCGGAGGGGTCCTCAAACTCAAATAATTGGGCTGCAATTCGCCGGAGACTCTGCATTTCCCGACGCTTGTCTCCAATTTGCCGGGAAAGCCGGAGTGCTTCCCTGGCCATCGGCAAGCCGGAGCGCAACTCTGCCCGGGAAGACCAGTTGGCTACTCCCGGATAGTGAAGCAAAGCATCGATCAACCTGGTTGGTTCATCCGGAAGTTGCCGCGCGATAGGGAGCAGTTTGCGGGCATCTTCCCGGCCGGCTTCCAGGTTTCCGGTGATATAGTAAAGTGACCGTCGTTCACTGTAGACATCAAAACGGTGATTGAAGATTTTGCGAAGCTCGGATTGGGTTTCTGTTTCGGCTTCCAATTGATCCAGCAGTTCCAATCCCCGGGAAAGCAGGTCAAG
>QKGK01000185.1 GCA_003250455.1 Chloroflexota bacterium
ACAATATTCTGGCGGTCACCTTTACCAACAAAGCCGCCAAGGAAATGCAGGCCCGCGTGGATGACATCCTGGGGGGTCAGGCGCGCGGCCTCACGTTGGGCACCTTCCACGGTATCTGCGCCCGCATCCTGCGGCGGGAATCGGCGGTGCTGCCTTTCTCGCAGAACTTTGTCATCTTCGACGATGACGATCAGCGCAGCCTGGTCAGGCAGGCGATCAAAGAGATGGACCTGGACGAGAAGCGCTTCCGCCCGGTGGTGATCCATAACAAGATCTCGCGCGCCAAGAACGAGCTGCTCCTGCCCGAGGATTACCCGATCAACGCCTACCTGGATGAGGTCGTGCAGCGCATTTACGAGCGCTACCAGCAGCTTCTGCTCAATTCCAACGCCCTGGACTTCGACGACCTGCTGCTGTGGACCGCCCGCCTGCTGGAACTGCACCCGGCGATCCGCGAGCAGTACGCCCGCCGCTACGAGCATATCCTGGTGGACGAGTTCCAGGACACCAACCAGGCGCAGTACCGCCTGCTCAAGCACCTGGCCTCCTTTCACCGCAACCTGTTTGTCGTCGGGGATGGCGACCAGTCCATCTACCGCTGGCGTGGCGCGGACTACCGCAACATGATCCGCTTTGAGAACGATTTCCCCGACCACGTCAAGATCCTGCTGGAGCAGAACTACCGCTCGACCCAGAACATCCTCGACGCCGCCATGGCGGTGATCGAATCCAACCCCTACCGCACCCACAAAGAACTGTTCACCAGGCAGGGGCGGGGGGCCAAGATCACCATGCAGGAGACCTTCGACGCCCGCGAGGAAGGCCGCTGGATGGTCAACCAGATCGCCAGCATGGTGAGGGAGCGGGAGATGGAACCGGGGGATTTTGCCATCATGTACCGCACCAACGCCCAGTCCCGCCTGATTGAAGAGGGGTTCTTGCAGGCCAACCTGCCCTATAAGCTGGTGGGGGCGCAGCGCTTCTACGGACGGCGGGAGGTCAAGGACATCATTGCTTACCTGCGCCTGGTGCACAACCCGGATGACGAGCTCAGCCTGCTGCGGGTGATCAACACGCCGCGCCGCAAGATCGGCAACAAGTCGATCGAAGACCTGCGCACGCTGGCCCTGAACGAAAAGATCAATATGGGGCGGGCGGTGCTGGAGCTGGGCCGCGGCCCGGAAAGCGAGTATTTCGGCGCCTTTAGCGCGGCTGCAGGACGCACCCTGGCTGGGTTCGGACACCTGCTGCGCCGCTGGCAGGAAGCCCTGCCCGAACTGACCCCGCTCTCGCTTCTGGATAAGATTGTCACCGAGATCGACTACCAGACCTATCTGGATGACGGCTCCGAGGAAGGCATCGACCGTTGGGAAAACGTGCTGGAGCTGCGACGTCTGGCCGCTGAAGCCGAAGGCGAGCAAAAGGGGCTGACCGAGTTTTTGGAAGGGATCGCTTTGGTCTCCGACCAGGATACCGTGGACGCCAGCGCCAACGTGCCCACCCTGCTGACCCTGCACGCCGCCAAGGGGCTGGAGTTCCGGGTGGTGTTCATTGCCGGGCTGGAGGACGGCACCCTGCCGCATTCGCGCTCCTTTGAGGACCCGGAAGGGATGGCCGAGGAGCGCCGCCTGTTCTATGTGGGCATCACGCGGGCCAAGGAGCACCTCTATTTGCTGCATGCGCTCAACCGTTCCACTTATGGCTACAGCGAGCCAGCCGAACCTTCCCGCTTTTTGGACGATATCCCGGCAGACCTGGTGACGGGCAACGCCGCCTGGAATACGTCGTCTTATCCTTCGCAGCGGCGCGTCCGGCAGGCGGCCACCTGGGATGCCAGACCGGCCCCCTCCGCCGCAGTGATCGAGCCTTCCTACCACCCCGGGCAGAAGGTGACGCACCCCACCTACGGCCAGGGCATGGTGCTGAAAACCGAGATGGACGACGGCGAGGAGATTGTGGACGTGTTCTTCGAAAAGGGCGGACTGAAGAAACTGGTCGCCTCGCTGGCAAAGCTGGAAGTGGTGGGGTAGGTAGTTCACAGTTCATAGTTGACAGTTTGCAGTTGACAGTGTCTTTTGTCTGTTGAATGGAGGAAACCACAGGTGCACACAGATGGCATCACGACAATCCTCCCCATCCAATTATGGAAAAAGATTGTTTATACTGGCTGGTATGTGTTATGGAAAAACTTACTTCTCGAAGAAAGAATTGGCGTTTTGCTTCGGCGAATCTTATTTGGAATACGAAATGAATGTGCCGTACCTGATCCAAAGGCCTGGAAAGTAAAGGTGTGGTATGCCTGATCTTGTGGATGACCTGCTGAAACTGGTCGCACCTCCTGATGTTCCGGTAAGCGGTGGCAGTCTCGAGCGGTTTGCTGCAGTGGAAAGTGAGATAGGGCTGCAGCTGCCTTCTGATTATAAAAAGCTGGTGGCTGCCTATGGCGATGGCTGCTGGCAGGGGTTTTGGTACCTGCTCAACCCTTTTTCCGGGAACCAACATTTAAATTTGTTGGTGCAGGCATCCAGGGAGGGGGCGTCTGGTTACGATATCCTTTCTGCAGAGCGAGCGATTAAAAAACTCGAAACGGAATACCCGCACCGGATATGGCCTGAGCAAGGTGGTATCTTCCCGTGGGGGATCACCGATAATGGCGGAAGATTCTTCTGGCTCACTGCGGGAAGTACCGACCATTGGCCCACCATTTATTTTCCCTCACGGGACCCGGACTTTGAAACATACAAGATGAGCGTATCTGAGATCGTTTTTGGCGCAGTATCGGGGGTGCTGACCATATTTGCGGATGAATTTGAGGGGGAAATTGTCCTGGAGGGGATACCGCTGTTTGCCCCATTGGCTGCCTGATCGACTATTCGACTACCCGACCACCTGACCATCCGACTAATCCCATTAATCTCTTTCTTATCTAACCCGCGGAACAATTCACCGGGGGGTGTCGTTCTGATGTAGTAACGAACCGGAGGTGTATAGATGAAAAAAACGATTGTGGTGATATTTTTGGTTTCCCTGTTCCTGACAGCCTGCGGTGCAGGCACCCCGGCTGAAAGCCCCACGCCGCTCCCCGCACAGGTCGACTGGCCGGCAGCGGTCAGCCTGCTGAAATCCGGGCAGGTGGAGATGGTAATGCAGCAGCACAACCTCACCGTCACCCTGACGATGAAGGA
>QKGK01000357.1 GCA_003250455.1 Chloroflexota bacterium
TGCGCTTCATTATGGTAGACCCCAAACGCGTCGAGCTGACCGGCTACAATGGCATCCCGCATCTGCTGGCCCCGGTGGTCACGGACATTGAGCGCGTCGTCGGTGTACTGCAGTGGGTCACCCGCGAGATGGACAGCCGCTACCAAAAATTTGCCGATATTGGCGCCCGCAATATTTCCGACTACAACAAGCGCGCCGTTGCGGCAGGCAAGCAGCCGCTCCCCTTCCTGGTACTGGTGATCGACGAATTGGCCGATATGATGATGGTCGCCCCCGACCAAACCGAACGGCTGATCACCCGCATGGCGCAGCTGGCCCGCGCCACCGGCATCCACCTGATCATTGCTACCCAGCGTCCCTCCGTGGACGTAGTCACCGGCCTGATCAAAGCCAATTTCCCTGCCCGCATTTCTTTCGCCGTCGCTTCAGGGACAGACAGCCGGGTGATCATCGACCAGCCCGGTGCAGAACGCCTGTTGGGGCGCGGGGATATGCTCTTCCAGGCCCCGGATGCGCCTGCCCCTGTCCGCCTGCAAGGGGTGTTCGTCTCAGATTTTGAGATCCTGCGGGCCGTGCAGTATTGGCGGGCATTTGCCGGAACCGCCCAGATGGCGCCGGTGCCTACCGGCGCACAAACAGACGCCCCCCCGGTAGGCGTCCCCCTCAAGCAGATTGCCATCTGGGAAGAAATGGAAGAACAGGAAGAGGCCGATCCGATCTACGCCGAGGCGATTGAGCTGGTGCGCAAGCGCAAGCGCGCCTCCATTTCCATGCTCCAGCGGCGTTTACGCATCGGCTACACCCGCGCTGCCCGGCTGATCGAACAAATGGAAGAAGATGGGATCATCGGCCCGGCAACGGAAGGCTCCAAGCCGCGCGAAGTCCTCGATTTTGGGAATAGCGACCTGTCACCAGCAGACGAAGACGAAGAAGATTACGAAAACTGATCTCCCCCAAAAGAAAATTATATTTATTAGTGGATCCCCTTTTGCCTGTATAGCCCCTGGTCGGCAATATTGATCAGCGCTTCAGCGTTTTTGGCGTCATCCGGATAGCAAGAGATCCCCACCGAAAGCGTCAGGACCAGGTCCTTGTTCTGCTCGCTCCAGGGCATCTTGCAATTAGACACCACTGTGGATACCTTCTCCAGCAATACCATGGCCTGGAGCTTCTCAGTTTCCGGCAGGATCATGGCAAACTCATCGCCCCCATACCGGGCAACAAAGTCCGTATCGCGCACGGCCATCTGCAAACAGGCCGCCACAGATTTCAGCGTCCGGTCTCCAACCAGGTGTCCATATGTGTCATTGACGCTTTTGAACCGGTCCAGGTCGATCATCAGCAGCGAGAAGGGGTGCCTGTAACGGTTGGAACGGCGGATCTCTTCATCCAGGCGGGTATCAAATGCCCGCCGGTTTGCCAGTCCGGTCAGCGTATCCGTGATCGCCTGATGCCGCACCAGGTCGTGCAGCCTGGTGTTGCTGATCGCATTGGCAGCCTGGTCTGCCAGCAAGCCCAATAAATGCAAGCGGTCCTGGGAGAATTCCTGCCGGGTCTTATAGGCAATATTCATTACGCCCACCACCTGTGCCCCAATCTTAAGCGGCAGGCCAATGATGGAACCTTTCCACCCCGCTTCCAGCCAATTGGTATCCTGGTATAACGGGTGGGTGGTCACATTACTGACTGCAACCACCTCACCGGAAGTGGCTACGGTATCTGTCAGCCCCCCTTTCCTCACTTTTGTATAAGCCGGGCCTTTTTTGCCGTTGGCCCATATGGAAGACCCAAAACTCAATTCCCCATCCTGGTAGGTGAAAATATGGGCGTCCAGTGCATCGGGAGAAAGGGAAAGCGCGCTGGACAATATCGCCTGGAAGACCTTCTCTTTCTCCAGGCTGGCGGTCAGTTTGAGGCTGGCCTGGCGGATCACTTCCAGTTCAGCGACATGCTGTTTTGCTTCACTCAACAGGCGGGCGCGCTCCAGCGAGATGCCTGCATGTTTTGCCAAAACCTGAATGCTGGCAATTTCATCTTCTGTAAAACTGGTATCGGAAGAAATTTCAAAGATCTCGATCAGGCCAATCGTCTTCTCGTGGGCGACCAGGGGAACCATCAGCAGTGTCTTGGCTCCCAAACCTTTCATCAGCACCCGCTCCCCTTTATCCAAATTCAGGTCATCAATCGATACTTGCCTGGGCAGTGCGCTTTCCAACACCGATTTGGTAGTTGGGTATTCCGAAGCCGCATAGGGCAAATAGGGCACCTGGACGCTTAAAGGTTGGCCCCGGTAATGCTCTGCCCATAAGGATATCTGGTCCTCTTCCTGATCCCAGCGTGAGATGGCGCAAATATCCGCGTTGGTAAACTGAACGATCTGCCGGGCGGCCTCTTCGGCTACCCGGTACACCTCCAGGGGCGCTGAAATCGCCGCTACGGCGTCTAATAATGCAATTGTATTTCCTGCAGAGATGGCTTCCTTGTCCCCCTCCATGCGTGTCTTATCCTCCATTTCTGGTATAACCGGCTGTTGTGTAATCGGCGTTGTGATTTCCTGAGCTCGCTTATTCTTCCTTGAAAACATTTATTCCTACAATGTCAATTTTCTCTGGTCTGACCAAAACCAGGAATCTTTTGCAACTTTAATGAATTCCAACCGTATAATAATATACAGGATTGGTCACATTTCCTAGTAAATGAATCTTATCCGATGAGTGTAAAGAAAATTATAACATTTCCATATCACTGGGAGTAAATATTATGCAAGAACCTAACCAAAATAATAGTTCCATCAGGGACGAATTCCGCGCATTGGGGGACCACTTGAAGCGGCTCGTCCAATCCGCCTGGGAAAGCGAAGAGCGTCAAAAGTTCCAGCAGGAGATCGAAGCCGGCATGTCGGAATTAGGCGCCGCCTTCAACGACCTTGCCGCCGAGGTAAACAGGGGCGAAACCGGGCAGAAGATCCGTAAGGAAGTAGACGATTTCAGCGCCCGGCTGCGAAGCGGCGAAGTGGAAGAAAAAGCCCGCTCCGAGATCCTCAAAGCGCTCAAACAGCTCAATGAAGAGCTGGAAAAAGCCTCCCGGAAATTTGACGACGACACCGAATAAGTCGTAATTGGCGCGGTCTCTCGATCAACGGGCTCCCCTTTTGTACTCTCTGTTT
>QKGK01000017.1 GCA_003250455.1 Chloroflexota bacterium
AACTTCCGGTAACCGCGCAGACTCGCGGATCATATCCAGCCGCAGCAGAATGCCGACCTGTTTATCCAACTCAACGGAAGAGATGTTTACCGCCTGCAATACCCGCAGGTAAAAATTCCTTCCGATCACTGAAGCGAGCTGCAGGGTAGCCCTGGTGGATTCTTCCAGTTGGTCCATCCGGGCTGCCAGAAGGGCCTGTAAGTTATTGGGGATTGAGAAGTCTGAACCATCGCTGACCGAAACCCAGTAGCTTTTCGCGACCCCATCTTCATGGCGTTCTTCCGGTACGACGATCTTGTTTTCGATCAGGGTGCGCACCACTTCTTCAATGAAGAACGGGTTGCCGTCCGATTTTTCCAAAATGCTTCGCCGCAGTTCATCATGCAGGTCAGCGATAGCCAATAACCGGTTGATGAGTTCATTTGAATTGGCTTCGGATAGCGGGCGCAGGGAAACTTTGGTATAGCGGTGGCGGTAATCCTCTTCTGCGGTTGTATTGATCTTCCACGATGGAGAAGCATGATCGATGCGCATTGCACAAATTATCACGACAGGGATAACGTCTGTGAGCTGCAGGAGCTGGCTGATCAACTGGACCGAGGTGGCGTCGCCCCAGTGCATGTCGTCAAAGACAAACACTGTCGGCTGGTCGGTGAACCGGGCGCGCAGCCAGATGTCCATGACCTCAAATAACTCCTCTTTAAAAGAATCCCCTTCCAATTGCATGCCGCCATTTTCATTGGTGAGCCCAAACAGCGTTTGCAGGATTTGTTTCGCCTTTAGGCGGCTATCTTCCGGGATAATCTCCACCAGTGTATCCAGCTTTTTCTGAATAATTCGGTGAGGATCGTCATAACGGATATTGCTGATGCGCTGGATCAGACGCTGCACCAGCGCATAGGCCTGATTGGTCTCGAACGACAGGCTGCTGGTCTCATACCAGTTCCCCTGGCCGCCAATGGATTCATCGAACAGCTTGCGGGTTTCCATGATCATCCGGCTTTTTCCCAGTCCGGCATCCCCCATCATAAAAACGATCCTGCCAACGCCTTGTTTAAGGTCATTGACGCATGCCTGTAATACTTCCATCTCCCTATCTCTGCCCACCAATTCGGCGTGCAGACCTTCTATGCCGCGTACCCTGCCGACCGCAGTTTTTCGTTCCAATACCCGGTAAACTTTGATGGGGTCCTCTTTGCCTTTGATGGTGACATCCCCCAACGCTTCAAATGTAAAAAGCGGTTTGACCAGTTTATAGGTGTTTTCAGAGATTTGCACAGTGCCAGGCTCTGCGGTCTGTTCCATCCGGGCAGCCAGGTTGATGGCGTCTCCCAGGGCAGTATATTCCATCCGCAGGTCCGAACCAACGGATCCCACAACAACCAGGCCGGTGTTGATCCCCACCCGGACACTGATCTCAAATCCCCATTCTTCCAATATTTTTTCCCGGTATTGGGTAATCCCAGACAAAATATCCAGCCCCGCCAGAACCGCCCGCTGAGGATCGTCTTCATGAGCCAGGGGTGCACCAAAAAATGCCAATAGCCCATCTCCCATCAAACGGGCCACAGTCCCCTCATACTTGAACACGGGTTTGATCATCGGTTCAAAAGCCCCATTGATGATCTCGGACCAGTCCTCCGGGTCCAACTTCTCGGCAGCCTGTGTAGAGCCCTTTACATCGCAGAACAGCATGGAAACGATCCGGCGCTCTCCGACCATATCCTCGCGGGCGCGGGCGGTTTCCAGCTTTTTCATCAGGGCTTGGGGGATGTACTGAGTCAATGGTGAAACTTCTTGTGCTGGCTTCTGGATTGGCTCTATGGGCGCATGTTCAGGCGGATCGGGGAGGGGGTGGGATGGCATTGCAGAGACTGGCGCGGGAGTGCTTGTTGGGGAGGATGGTTTCACAGAACTTGCTGGTTGAGCATTTTGAAAGCTTTGAGGGGGGTCTTGAGGCTGTGGAGCAGATTCCAGTGAAAGGCCGCAGCGGTCGCAGAATTTGGCGCTGGCTGCCATCCTGCGGCTGCAGCGCGCACATCTCACCGATATTTGGTAGCCGCAGCTGGAACAAAAATTTGCATCCACTTCATTGATGGATTGGCAAGCCGGGCAGATGACAGATTTCTTTTTTCCCATTTCATTCATCCAATACGCACGTTGGTTTCAGCGAATTTTTCCGCTCAGTTCAATTTCAAAAATACGATCAGCAGGATTTGCAGCCCAACATATACAGGGTAAGAAATGACAATCACATCAATGTTTTGAATATTTCACCTGTGGTCCGCTATCAGGTTGAATGGTTCCCGCTCTTAATATTTTGTTGTTCGGCTTGATGATTGGAGGGTAAAGGCCTGGATGATTTGTACCGGTATATCCGACTCTCTGCAAAGGTTGATAACAATGTTCAATTCAGGGAGTGTGATAAAAAATTATATTACAAAACAGGTGGATTATGTCAATATTGTGCACAGTAGATCTTTTTTCAACATAAAAAGCATAAATAAAGGATATTTGTATTTTCCGGCCGAGAATTTCGTTAAGGTGAATAAATTAATTATAACCCAATATAGACAAAATTTAGCCGAATTGTGCTATACTTGGGCAATCCTTCACTCCCACCCCCACCGACGCCAAAAACACCGACAAGGTCAGCTATGAATTGCCCCAATTGCCGGGCAAACAACCCACGGGAAGCCAAATTTTGTTTGAATTGCGGGCATTCCCTGTCGGTCATTTGCCCTAACTGCAGCTCTCAGAACGTGTATTATGCCAACTTCTGTATTGAATGCGGCACTTCGCTGCGCGGCGTTTCCCCGGCAACCAGCATCTCCCGCGTGATCCACGAACCCGCCCCCCCGGTCACAGACACATCGGCCAGGAAGTTCATCCCCAAAGACTACGAGGAAAAGCTGGAACTGGCCCGGCAGTCCCAAACGATGAAAGGGGAGCGCCGCATCGTCTCGATCCTCTTTTGCGATGTAAAAGGCTCCACCTCCATGGCGGAGCAGCTCGACCCGGAGGACTGGGCCGAGGTAATGAACCAGGCCTTTGAGTACCTGATCACGCCGATCTATACCTACGAAGGCACGCTGGCGCGCCTGATGGGCGATTCGGTGCTGGCCTTCTTCGGCGCCCCCATCGGGCACGAAGACGACGCCAAACGTGCCATCCTGGCCGGGCTGAAGATCGTCCGGGATATCCAGTCCTTCAAAGAGAAGATCCGCCAGAAATACGACCTTGATTTCGACGTGCGCGTGGGCATCAATACCGGGCTGGTGGTGGTCGGCGGGGTTGGCTCCGACCTGTTCATGGAATATACCGCCCAGGGAGACGCCATTAACATCGCCTCTCGACTGGAGCAGACCGCCGAGCCCGGCACGATCCAGGTGGGGGAAGACACCTACAAGCAGACCGCCGACACCTTTGAGTTTGAATTACAGGACGACGTGGACGTCCGGGGAAAATCCGAACCGGTGAAAGTTTACCGGGTGCTCGGAATGAAAGACCAGCCCCTGGACGAACGCGGACTGCACACCCTGGACGTCCCCATGATCGGCCGGGAAAATGAGTTCAATATCCTCAAGCAGGCCATGTCCTCCGTACAGCGCGGCAGAGGGCAGATCGTTTGCATGATGGGAGAAGCCGGGCTGGGCAAAAGCCGCCTGCTTCAGGAAGCGCGCAAGATTTGGGAAGCAACACTTTCCACCGAATCATCTTTCGGGATGATCTCATCCCGCTGGAACCAGGCTTCGGGGATGTCTTACGAGGCTTCCAGGCCTTACGGCCTGATCCAGCACCTGATCCGGAATTATATTGGCTTGCGGCCTGCGGACAACTCAGAAATTACAAGACAGAAAATATACAATACGCTCTCGATGATCAATGTGAACGTCAATAACGAATGGCTGGACCTTTTTGAGCTCATGCTGGGCGTCAAAGAAGAGGTCAAGGAAGACGAACTCTCCGGGGAGGAGCTGAGGAACAAGATCTATTCCGAAATGCTCAATACCCTGGAGCGTCTCGTAGAGGACGGCCCGGCAGTGATCGCAGCCGACGACTTGCAGTGGGCCGACCAGGCCTCGGCGGAGTTCCTGGTGCACCTCTTCCAGCTGGTAGACCACCACCCGATCCTGTTTTTGTGCTCGTTCCGCACCCACCACGACTCGCAGGCATGGATGATCAAACAGCGGGCGGAAATGGACTACGCCCACCGCTATACCCAGATCAATTTGCTGCCATTATCCAACAGCGAAAGCAACCAACTGATCAACGCCTATTTCAGGGGAATGGACATCCCTGAAAAGATCCGCACCATGGTGCTGGAAAAATCGGATGGCAACCCCTTCTTTATGGAGGAAGTGATCCGGGAATTATTGGAAGAAAAAATCATTGTCCAGGATCCGGAACAGCACCAATGGGAGATGAGCTCGTTGATCGAAGATATTTCCATCCCGGAGAATCTCAGCTCGATGATCACCGCCCGCATCGACCGCCTGGACGAGGCAGCCAAACACGTGCTGCAGATGGCCTCCGTTGTAGGTCGGAACTTCTACCACCAGGTGCTGGAGATCATCAACGATGTCAGCGACAACCTGGACCAGGAACTGGTCAAGCTGCAGCGCATGGGGCTGATCATCGAGACGGCCCGCGAGCCAGACCCAGAATATATGTTCCGCCAGGCGCTCACCCAGGAGGCCGCTTACAACACCATCCTGCTTAGGTACCGCCGGGAATATCACCACAGGGTGGGAGAAGCCATCCTCGCATTGTATCCGAACCGCCTGGACGAGTTTTCGTCCCTGCTGGCCCACCATTTTTACCAGGCGCGGGATGCCCGGGCGCTGCAGTATTTCAAATCCGCAGGGGATGCCGCCCTCTTTATCTATGCCAATAACGAAGCGATTCACTATTACAGCAAAGCTATCGAAGTTTCCAACTGGAATGAGCAGTCTGATCTAACTGAGTTAGCCTCAATTTACCTTAGCCTGGGCCGGGCGCATGAACTGGAATCCCAATTCAGGAACGCCCTCGAAGTGTACAAAAAATTCGAGAGCTTGGCCGTCAAGTCTGAAGACAAATTGATCGAAATGCAGGCCTTGATCGCACAGGCACAAATTTACAGCGTACCCAGTACCGAGTTCAGCATTGAGATCGGGGTGCCGATCGTTGAGGAAGCGGAAAAAATTGCGCTGGCGTTGAACGACCAGGAAGCCCTGGCTAAGATCTATTGGCTGCAAATGAACCTGTACCGCTTCAGCGAAAAAACAGAACTCTCTCAATTTGTGGCAGAAAAAGCCATCTCACTCGCCCGCGAGCTTAATCTCGAAGAGCAGCTTGCCTTTGCATTGAACGACGCCAACCATGCCTACAACATGAGCGGTCAGGTGGCACGGGCCAAAGAGGTCTCCCTGGAAGCCGTTGAACTGTGGAAAAAGCTGAACAACAAACCCATGCTGGCAGACAGCCTGGGAGGGCTGGCATCCATCAGCACCTATTCCGGCGAGTTTGATAAGGCGAATGAATATTCTGAAGCCGCGTATCAGATCAGCCTGCAGATCAATAACCTATGGGGCAAAGCCTACAGCCGCTTTTCGATCGGTCTGATCGATATGTTGTGCGGCCATTTCAGTAAGGCTATCGAGAACCTCCAGCAAACCATGCAGGATTCAGAGCAAGCCAGGTTCCTCGGCGGCGTGATGATGTCGCGGGCATTCCTCTCCGTGGTATATGCCGAGATCGGCGAAACGCAGCAAGCGCTGCAAATCGTGGAAGAGGTACCTGATAGCGGAATGGACATCATCCGCACGTTTTTTATTGGGGCCAATTTGCTCATCCATGCCCGCACCAGAGATATCCCGCAGGCGGAAGCACTCCTGGAACAATTTGACCACCAGGTAATGAAATTTTACTTGGTTGCCCGGCACTACTTCACTCTGGGGAAATGCTATCTATATCTGGCAAAAGAGGATTATCCAACCACACTGGAAACTGCCGCCGCCTTTTTATCCAGCCTGCAGGGAGCCGGGGTCAGGTATATCAATGCGGAAATCCTGATGATCATGGGGATCACATACATGAAGCAGGGAGCGTGGGACGAGGCCAAAACAAAATTTGAGGAAGGCATCCAGCTGGCGGAACAGATCGGCTCCCGCAAAGACCTTTGGCAGCTGTATTATCACCAGGGCAAATTGTATACACAGCTGGGAGAAGCCAGCCAGGCCGCAGAATGCTTCCGGCAGGCGAATGCGTGTGTCGATTATATTATCAAAAACCTGCACGATGAGGCGCTAAAGAACACCTTCCTGGCAAGGGAAGAGGTTGTATTTTTATTCAGTAAGCAAGAAGTTATAGAAAAATAAAGAGGAAAAATAATGGCAAAACCGGTAATCCTGACAATTGACGATGAGCCGCAGGTACTGCACGCGATTGAGCGTGACCTGCGGCAGCACTACGGTAAAAATTACCGCATCATGAAGGCCGGGTCCGGCGCAGAGGCGCTGACCCTGGTAACCGAGTTAAAAAAGCGCAACGATGCTGTGGCGCTCTTCCTGGCAGACCAGCGCATGCCGGAAATGGAAGGCACCGCCTTCCTCACCGAAGCGCGCAAGTTCTTCCCCGATGCCCGCAAAGTGCTGCTGACCGCTTATGCAGACACGGAAGCGGCTATCACCAGCATCAACACCATCGAACTGGACTACTACCTGCTGAAACCCTGGGACCCGCCGGAAGAGAACTTATACCCGGTATTGGATGACCTGCTGGACGATTGGCTGTCGAACTTTGCCCCTCCATACGACGGCATCCGTGTAGCCGGCACCTTATGGTCAGCCAGCAGCCACACGATCAAGGATTTCCTCGCCCGCAACCGCATGCCTTACCAGTGGCTGGATATCGAGGTCGACGAGGAAGCCAAACTGCTGGTGGAAAGCGTGCAGGGCGAAAAGAAGCAATTGCCAGTGGTCTTCATGCCCAACGGCGAGACACTCATCGCCCCCGACACGCGCCAAATGGCAGAGAAGATCGGCCTGCGCACCAACGCCGAACACCCCTTTTATGATTTCATCATCATCGGGGGCGGACCGGCTGGTTTGGGAGCTGCCGTATACGCCGCCTCGGAAGGGCTGAAAACCCTGCTGATCGAGAAAGAAGCCACCGGCGGGCAGGCCGGGACCAGCTCGCGCATCGAGAACTACCTCGGCTTTCCCAAGGGCATCAGCGGGACAGACCTGGCAAAACGCGCCACCGACCAGTCCATCCGCCTGGGCTGCGAGATCCTTACCCCCCAGGAGGTCAGCACCATCACCGTGGATGCCCCCTACAAGATCGTGCACCTTAAAAACGGACAGGAGATCACCTGCAAAGCCCTGCTGATCTCCACGGGTGTGAAGCTGCGGGAACTGAGCGCTCCCGGCATCCAGGAATTTACCGGGGCGGGCGTGTATTACGGCGCCGCCCTGACCGAAGCGGCCAACTATAAGGACAAGCCGGTTTTCGTGGTCGGCGGGGCCAATTCGGCCGGGCAGGGCGCCATGTATTTCTCCCGCTTTTCCAGCAAGGTGACCATGCTGGTGCGCGGGGAGTCGCTCACATCCAGCATGTCGCAGTATCTGATCGACCAGATCGGCGCACAGGAGAATATCGAAGTGCTCACCAACACAGAAGTGCGCCAGGTAGATGGCAAAAACCGGCTGGAAACGGTCACCTACTTCAACAACGTCAGCGGCGAAGAGGTCACCGCCCCGGCGGCGGCTATTTACATCTTCATCGGGGCCGTTCCGCATACGGAAATGATCACCGACCTGGTCACGCTGAACCGGGCCGGGTTCGTTCCCACCGGGCCGGACCTGCTGGAGAATGGCAAACACCCCAAAGGCTGGCATCTGCAGCGCGACCCCTTCCCACTGGAGACCAACATCCCCGGCATTTTTTGCGCCGGAGATGTGCGCCAGGGCGCTGTCCGCCGGGTAGCCTCTGCAGTAGGGTACGGCGCGATCGTCGTCAGCCAGGTGCACCAATATCTTAAGACCGTCTGATGCAAGACCACGAATTCCTCTCCCAGGTTTCTCTCTTTTCGGGCATGTCGCATGAAGACCTGCACGCCATCGAATCGGTGATGGAAGAGATCAACCTCCAGCCGGGCGAGGTGCTTTTCCGCGAAGGCGACCCCGGCGACAACGCCTACATCATCAAACAGGGAGAACTGGAGATCCTGACCGAATCCAACGGGCGGGAAGTGCTGCTATCCCTGCGGACGGATAATGCCGTCATCGGGGAGATGGCCCTGGTGCAGTCCTCACCGCGCACCGCCACCGTCCGGGCGCGCTCAAAATCCAAACTCTTTGCCATCAAGAAGGACAACTTCGACAACATGCTGTTGAACAGCCCGTCGGCCATGCAGGCGGTCTTAAAGATGATGCTGGCGCGCTACGATAACAGCCGCATCGCCCTGCAGCAGAGCGAAAAAATGGCCCAACTGGGCACCCTGACCGCCGGAGTGGCGCACGAACTGAACAACCCGGCCGCATCGGTCAAGCGCAACGCCGCCCACCTGCTGGACTCGATCAAGGGCCTGGATGATGCCTACGCCCTGATCTGCCAGCTTAATTTTGATGAAAAGCAGTGGCAGACCCTGGATGAGCTATCTGATAAGGCCTTCGAGAGCGCCTTCTCCCCGCCGGTGCTGGATTCCCTCACCCGCAGCGACCGGGAAGACCAGATCGAAACCTGGTTAAGCAGCCACCAGGTGGAAGAGACCTGGATGATCGCCCCCAACCTGGTCAATCTGAATTTCAACCAGGAAGAGCTGGCCGCACTGGCAGACGAATTCCCTGCCGAGAAGCTCCCCTGCCTGATCGACTGGCTCAACGCCACCTACACTGCCTACAGCCTATTGAACGAGCTGTCTCTCGGCGCGGAGCGCATTTCCACGATCGTCAAATCGCTAAAGGACTATTCCTTTTTGGACCAGGCGCCTGTCCAGTCGGTGGATGTGTGCGAAGGGCTGGATAACACCCTCACCATGCTGCACTATAAGCTCAAATCCGCCTCGGTGGAGGTGGTGCGCGACTACGCCCCCGACCTGCCGAGCATTATGGCCTACGGCAGCGAGCTTAACCAGGTGTGGACCAACATCATCGACAACGCCATCTATGCCCTGAAAGACCAGCCCGAACCGAAGATCCAGATCCGCGCCCGCAAAGAAAGCGTGTGGGTGGTGGTCGAGATCGAGGATAACGGTTCAGGGATTCCCAAAGAGGTGCTGCCGAAGATATTTGACGCCTTCTATACCACCAAAGGCCCCGGCAAAGGCACCGGCCTCGGTCTGAACATCAGCTACAGCATCGTGGTGCAGAAACACCGCGGCGATGTGAAAGTACACTCCCAACCAGGCAAAACCGTGTTCGAAGTATGGCTTCCGATCAATTTCGAAAGCAAATAGGATAAAAAGAATGACGCAAAAGGGATATATTCTGATCGCCGACATCTCAGGCTACACAGAATATCTCAGCCAAACGGAGTTGGCCCACGCCCAGGACATCCTGGAGACCCTGATGCAGGCCCTGGTAGAAAATATCCAGCCGCCGATCGCCATTTCGCGCATCGAGGGCGACGGCATTTTTGCGTACACCACGGAAGGCAGCTTTCTCCAGGGGCAAACCCTGCTAGAAGTGATCGAACAACTATACAGCTCATTCGCCTTTCAGCTGGAACATATCAAACGCAACACCACCTGCACCTGCCAGGCCTGCAGGCGCATCCCCGAGCTGGGGCTGAAGATGGTCCTTCACTACGGAGAATTCGGCCTGCAGCATGTGGCCAATATGACCGACCTAGTGGGGAACAGCGTCAACCTGGCGCACCGGCTGACGAAAAACACGATCAAAGAGACCACCGGGGTCTCTGATTACGCATTTTTCACCACCGAGAGCATCCATGCCATGCACCTGATCGACTTTGCTGAATCCACAATGGTGAAACACACCGAAACCTACGAACACATTGGTGAGGTGCACGGATATGTGTACGACTTAAAACCCGTCTGGCAGCGGGACCGGGAACGCCACCGGGTATTTATCCCCCCGGGAGAAGCCGCAGTGGAAACCACGCTCGATCTGCCGGTTTCTTTGCCCATCGCATGGGACTACCTGCTGGACCCGGAGATCCGCAGATCGTTTTTAGGCGCTGACAAAATCGATACCTCCAAAGTGGATGGTCGCATGACGATCGGTTCCAGATATCACTGCGCCCATGGAGACGCGATCCTCGACCAGGTGATCCTGGACATGCAGCCCTTTGAATACTTCACATTTCGACAATTCATGTTTTTGCCGGGGAACATCCCGGCAACATCGGATTGCACAACCCGTTTGGATGAAATCCCAACCGGCACCCGGGTGACGTTTTATTTTACAAAACCGGCCACCAGTAACCCGCTGGGCAAGGTAATGGCGAATCTGATGCTGGGGGGGATGAAAAAGATGTTGACCAGCGGTACCGAATTTACCAAAACAATCCTGCTCAAGGCAATTGCAGCCAATGAATCGGGGGATATGCCAAAAATAAAAATTCAACTACCCACCAACGAAGAAAGTGAGAACACAAAATGAAAGAAGATGCTTCTGGAAAAATCCGTGTGGCCGAAACCGTATTGGAAAAGATCAACAACAACACCTTTGACACCAAAGGCTGCGAGCATGTCAAAGATATCCAGGTGGTCGCGCCTTCTTCACAGGGCTGCGAAGAATGTTTAAAGACCGGGGACCGCTGGGTGCACTTGCGCGTCTGCCTGATCTGCGGCAAGACTGGCTGCTGCGACAATTCCAAGAACAAGCACGCCCGCGCCCACTACAACGAGACCGGGCACACCATGATCGTCTCGTACGAGCCAAATGAGGATTGGCTGTGGTGTTATACCCATGAACTGGGCTGGCTGCCGAAGTGATGGTGAACGAGTGGTTTCTTGCTCATTTCCCCGGATAACGGGAATCGGTAAACATTGACGTATAATGGAAACAGGTATGCTTGATAAATAACGCTCATTTAATAGAATGAAATGGTCAGAACCTGCTCAAGAACGATCGAGTTAGATCCGGATATTTTGTCGACACCCTTCAAGATTGAAACCAATTGGTATGTGTTAACAGGTGCTGCATGTACTGGAAAAACAACCTTGATCGAACTGGTGGCTGAAAAGGGGTATCAAATCGTACCAGAGAGTGCGCGGATATTCTTTGAACAGGAAATGGAAAAAGGGCGGGCATTGGCAGATATTCGCAAAGATGAAGGCAGCTTACAGCGTGAAATAGCCGCCATGCAGTGGAAATTTGAGCACACGTGTGACCCAAACAGGGCCACCTTTCTTGATCGGGCGCTGCCGGATTCTCTCACTTTCTACCGGGTATCTGGTTTAAATCCAAACGAAATACTGCCAAAATGTTATTTCCATCGTTATTCTGCTGTATTTCTCCTCGATCGGCTGCCCCTTCACCGGGATCAAACCCTGGGGCCAGAGGACGACGAGACTTCGGAGTTTCTCAATGAATGGCTCTTGCGGGATTACCGCGCATTAGGGTATCACGTGATCAAAGTCCCCGTACTGCCGCCACCAGAGCGGCTTGCCTTTATCCTGCAAAGGATCTCTGAAAAACAATGAACCCACATTTCCCTATCCGCCCAGGACAATCCAAAATGCGTTATAACCTGAAACGGTTACTGCTCATACCCTGGATAATTATCCTGGTTGGCTGCTCTCTCCCGAGTCGCGGGGAAGGCACGCTCATCGGGCATGTCACGATTGGGCCATTGGTGCCGGTTTTGCGTGAGGGCGAACCAGAACCAACCCCT
>QKGK01000124.1 GCA_003250455.1 Chloroflexota bacterium
GATCGGTGTGATGTTCGTTCTTGAAAAAGTAGATCGATCATTTACTCAAGCGCTCATCTGGACAGGGATGGGAATTGGTAATGGAGTATTTGAGGAAATACTTTGGCGAGGGACATATTCTGACCTATTTCCAGATAATTTCGTGTTTGGGTGGTTGTGGCCTTCAATCTGGTTTGCAATTTGGCACCTGGCACCTGGTTCTTTGTCTCAAAATCGCTCAATAACCATGTTAGTAGGCGGTGCATTATTCTATGGTTTATGCTGGGGTTGGGTGTCTTATAAAACAAAATCAATATTGTTGACGAGTGTTTCACATTTTCTTTCAGGTTTTGTTCAGTTGTTTGGATAGCAATATGGATCTGTCCAAACAGTGAGCACCCTATCAACCCTGCACAGTGTACCCCTGCGGCTTTTCCCCTCGCTCCCGATGCTCGCAGCGGATTGCTCGCTCGTCCGACCCCTGCCCCTCTACCACCTTGCGGCATAGGTCCCAAGAGGATAGGGGGGTGATCAGCGAGGAGGTTGCGGGTAGGACAGACCACTGGAGTTCCGCCCGTGACCCAGGAATGATAAAGCATGTGTCACATAATAGGCGGGTAAAGGAAAATCGGAGCAGACTGCTTCTCAAATGGCAGTTATGCCAAGCACCAAGAGCAAGGGGTCACCCAAATCAAAAAACCATTCTTCCGCTACCAAGAATCGAGAAGCAAACAGAAATCCACATTGAAAACCAATATCGAAAATCGTAGAATAAAAATAGAGAAAGGCATACAGGCCAGACCAGCAAGGGCAAGCAACCCCGATGCTCTATTTTGTTCGGGAGGGAGCTAGGCATCTGTTTCCCTTGCACAGGGGATGATTTCCTGTGGCGAGAGCAGGAAAGGAGTGAGAGATGGACTACCAATCTGGTCATCGGACGGCGCGCATTTTTTCAGGGATACTCAGCCTTTTGCTGCTGGTTCTTGCCTGCAACTTTCCACTAACCGGTACAGAGGGAGCAACACAGCCACCACCCAGTCAGGAACCAGATGGTCAAGAGCAAGCAGACCAAAGCGAAGAGCCGATCGACCTGACGGGCTTGCTACCTGAAGCGGGGGATACTTTACTCTGGGTGGATGGCAGCCTGCTGGTCTATATTCCGCCGGGCGAGTTCATCATGGGCCATGACGATGATAATGATGATAACGATGATAACCCCGAGCATACGGTTTATATGGATGGTTTCTGGATCTATCGCACAGAAGTCACCAACCGCATGTATTTGCAATGTATGGTGATGGGCGGATGCTCAGCTCCTCAAGCTGGCGACACGGATGACCCCAGCGCGGCCGACCTCCCGGTGACAAGCATACGCTGGGAGCAGGCCCAAACCTTTTGCGAATTTGTTGGCGGTCATTTGCCCAGCGAAGCCCAATGGGAAAAGACCGCACGGGGAGCGGACGGCAATATGTACCCGTGGGGAAATGGAGAACCGAACTGCGAACTGCTTAATTTCAATTACTGCGTGGGGAAAACCAGTTCCGTGATCGAATATCCTCCAGGCGCATCTCCCTATGAGGTACTCGATATGGCAGGTAATGTCTTTGAATGGGCGGCTGATTGGTACCAGGCGAACTATTACGCGGAAGCGCCCTTTGAGAATCCCCCAGGCCCCGAGTCCGGGGAAGTACGCTCCGTACGCGGCAGCACGTTCGAGAGCGGACCCGACGAGATCGCCTCGGCATTAAGATCTTTCCTCGACCCGGATGAATACCGCTCCGACCTGGGCTTCCGCTGTGTGGTGGACAACGCGCAAGAATTCGCGCCTCCCTGCGAGATACTCGCACAGGCAGCTCCCGATGCAGATAGCGGACCGGGGACCGGCCCTGGCGGTTCGGCTGCCTGTGTCGTTCCCCAACCCGAAATCAGCGTGGTGACATATTGCAACAATAAGGTACGCGGAAATAACATTTCCTGGACTCCCGCCGATGCGGCTATCGACTACGCAGCCCTGAATGGGGCCGCATGTTCGCAATACGATGCCGATACCCTGGCCTGCGCCGGTGACCCCGGGGCGATGGTTGAAATCGAAGCCTGCAAATCCTGCCCACCTCCAGTTGTGGATCTGGGAGTCCCGGGCAGCTGCGATCCCCCCTATGTGCTGGATGACACTGCCGGCCTGTGCAGATACGACGGCGACCCCGTGCCTGGCAGGGATCTTTGTACGCCAGGTTTTTCCCCGCTGGGCCAGCCTGATAATGTCTGCTGTGAGAGGCAAGAAGGCAACCCGCATGATTTTCCCGTTTGCCCGCCCGGTGGCACTTATGATCAGGCATCACGTATCTGCTGGTTCAGATTACCCAGCACAGGCGACAAGAAATGCGCCAGCCAAACAGTGTATTTTGAAGAATGCGGCGGTGGTCCTGGCGGTACTGACGAACCTGACAATACCTGCCCACCTGAAAAACTTGTTTGCTACTATTTTGGAAATCGAAGGGTTTGTTACTGTGCTGAATAGGGCGATGGTGGTGGGGGCATGCGTTCCCCCCTGCGTACGGGAACCCATTCGCTCCGCTCGTCGGACCCTATCGGCTGCACTCCCAGGGCAGGCGGGCGGGCGGGGATCTGCGGTCGCAAGCTGTTGGCCAGCAATCATGTTTTTAATTTCGTGAACAGAAATAAAAGGTGAATAATTTGATACTTCATATCTATGGATGGTTTGCATATCTCAGTGCTGTCGCAACCATTCTTACCTTTATAACTGGGATTCTCTTTTTCACCATTGGAAAACCGTTTGGCAAAATCAATGACATTTCAAGTGTTTTTCAAGTTCTTTTCATGATCCCTTTAGCAATGATATTGGCACGCACTTTACCTGCGCGTTATTTAACTTTGGGGCTAATCGCTGCCATAATTGGTGTTTCAGGAATGATCCTGTCTGCTATTGGCCAAAGTTTGCTTGTGTTTGGTCGAATTGACTTTCAAGGTTCGCAAAAGTTCTTTCCCGCTGGTGGGGCCATTGGGGTTTGGCTGATTTTAATTTGTTTGCTTGGTGCAGGTAGCGGGCAATTCCCTTCTTTGTTTCCTGGAGTAGGAGCGTTAGCAGGTATTGGATACTTAGTAACAGTTATTGGGTTTTTACGGGGTGGGCAGCAGAATATGCTATTCTATATTGG
>QKGK01000538.1 GCA_003250455.1 Chloroflexota bacterium
AAGCATCCATTTGGGACTGAATTTCCGGGGCTTCGGAAAGGTCCACGCTGGCGTTCAGCATCTCCAGGATGGTTTTCCTTGCAAGCTGCACCCGCTCGCTGGAAGTTTGTACCTGCATACCATCACTTACCTGGGTGACGCAAGCCGGCGCAAGTGTACGCCAGCCTTCCACTTCAACCACACAAAGGCGGCATAACCCGTTCGGGGTGGTTGCCTCGTGATAGCAGATCACCGGCGTATCTTCCCCAATCTGGGAAATGGCGGCCATCAATGTAGACCCCTTCTCCACCTGAACCGCATGACCGTCAATGGTAAGCTGCACCAAATTCTGCTCACTCATCGGCTACCCTCCTTTTCCAGGAACAGGTCAGGCCAAAGGTCGATGGCGCTCAAGACAGCTAAGGCGGCGGTTTGACCCAACCCGCACAGGGAAGCATCCGTCATTGTCCAGCCGACATCCTTGAGGCGGTCAACGTCGCCAAGGAGCAGTGTTTCTTCCTGCAAGCGTTCCAAAATTTCTTTCTGCCGCTGTGTGCCCAACTGGCAGGGATAGCACTTCCCGCAGCTTTCATGGGCAAAGAATTCACCTAACGAGGCCAATATCTGCCGCATATCCTGCGTTTCGTCAAAGACCATCACCGCTCCAGAGCCTAACGACAGCCCCATCTTGCGGGCGTCTTCGTCCGTCAGTAATAGATCCAGCATCTCCGGCCCGATAAATTTCCCTGCTGCGCCCCCTAACAGGATCCCCTTCAACGCTCGCCCCTCTGGGATCCCACCAGCCAAATGAAAAACCAGTTCCCTCATGGTCACTGGCTCAGATAGTTCATATACGCCTGGATTGCTCACATCCCCGGAAACGGAAAACAGCCGCGGCCCAGGGGTACCCGCTGAGCCCATCTTGCGGTATGCCTCTACACCATCCCGGAAGATGAGCGGGACATTGACCAGTGTTTCCACGTTATTGATCGCTGTCGGCTTGCCAAACACCCCGTGAGTCGTGGGGAATGGCGGTTTGATCCGGGGGAACCCCCGCTTCCCCTCAATCGATTCAAATAAGGCAGTTTCCTCTCCGCAGATGTAAGCGCCTGCCCCGCTGCGCACTTCCACTTCAAAGCGGAAGTCTGTTCCCATGATATGCTCGCCGAGATACCCGGCCTGGTTCGCCTGCCGGAGGGCTTGTTCCAAAATGCTACGGCTTTCCGGGTACTCGCCCCGGATGTAGATAAACCCATTTTCCGCACCAATGGCATAAGCGGCTATCAGCAGCCCTTCCAAAATTGGGAATGGATTTCCGTTCATCAGCAGTTGGTCTTTGAACGTCCCCGGTTCAGATTCATCCACGTTGCAGACCACGTATTTTGGGGAACCGGGTGCCTGCGCTGCCCCCTCCCACTTGATCCCGGTTGGGAAGCCCGCCCCACCACGCCCGCGCAGCCCGGATTCCTTCACCAGGGCAATCACTTCCTGGGGAGATTTCGATATGGCCTTTTCTAGCCCGGCAAAACCACCCTGTGCGAGGTATTCCTCCAATGTGAGGGGAGAATCGCCACCACAGCCAAGTGTAATAGCCCTATTTGAACCGTACACTTTGGAAGGAGTGTATTTTTCTCCCAAAAGGATCTTTTCCGGTGTAGCCAATCCTATCTGGATATCATCCAACATGGCTGTCGGCGCATGGTCGCAAAGGCCCAGGCAGGCTGTCTTTTCAACCACATATTCCCCCGTAAATTCACTTTCAAATTGATTCTGGCACGCATGGAATAAATTTTCTCCCCCCTGAGAGGCACACACCGGACTGGTACATATCTTCACCCGCTTACCGGTCACCGGCCGGTCGTCCAACATGGTGTAAAACTCAATCACTCCGCTGACCTCCGCCAGCGGCACCCGCAGCGCTGTGCCAATCTCCCTGGCATGCTGTGCTGAAATAAAGCCATATTTCGCCTGCACATACTGCAGTGAAGGCAGCAGCATCGTCCTCCCCCGGTCAGCTATCCCGTCCAAATATGCCGCGAGGTCAGTCGTTTGAGGCTCGGTTTTTTCCATTTCACCTCCATTGATGTTAAATATCGACTACTCTATTATATGGCATTCTGGAAATTTTAGGAGGAAAATTATCCAAATATAAACAAAGGCGACAATCGCTATTCATTTATACAAAAAACCCACCATGAGAGATGGGTTTTTCCAAATCAATCTGACATTTACGATTAACCGCAATCAGAAGTTCTCTGCCAGATAGCCTAAAACCTGCTTTTCGATATCATCCCGCACAGAGCGAAACACCCCCATGATTTCTTCATCCGTACCCTCTGCTTTAGCCGGGTCCGGAAAGCCGATATGCGTCCGTTTGCCCTGCCCCAGCCACACCGGGCAGTTTTCGGCGGCGTCATCACACACAGTGATCACCGAATCGAACTCAGTCGTCGGCAGGTCCTCAATATGTTTTGACACCCCGGAATGCTCAATCCCTATTTCTTTCAATGCACGTATCGCCAAGGGATGCACATAGCCCGAAGGCGCTGTGCCGGCACTCATTGCCTGCCACTGGTCGGACAAATTGGCGTTAATCAACGCCTCTGCCATCTGTGAACGGCACGAATTCCCGGTACACAATATCAGAACCGACTTCATATTCCCTGCTCCTCCAACCAACCCTGGATTTTTGCTTCCATCTGGTCGCGAACTTCCCGAAACTTTGCCAGTTTTCCTTCATCGGTCCCCTCAAATGCTGCAGGGTCTTCAAAATCCCAATGGGTATGAATTCCGGATGAAAGAAATGTACGCGGGCAATTTTTTTCAGCATGTCCACAAACGGTAAAAAGGTAAGTGAAGTGCGTTTTTCCCAGGTATTCAGTGACGCTTTTGGATTGATGCCTTTCCAGGCTGATCCCAATTTCATCCATGACCTGAATGGTATAGGGATTTATGCCTTTTGGCTCTAACCCGGCACTATAGGCTTCAAATTTTTCACCGCCATATTTGCGCAGGAACGCTTCTGCCATCTGACTGCGTGCGGAATTCCCCGTACACAGAAAAATCACTTTGATTTTATTTTCTTCTGTCATCATGGTCTCCTGGTATAAATCACACCTTTTATGGCATATTTTACACGTAGGAGACCATGGCGATGTAAACGTTTGG
>QKGK01000572.1 GCA_003250455.1 Chloroflexota bacterium
GTCTCCTCCACAGCCGTGCGCCAGGCCAGAGAAGAAGGTATTAAGGTCGGGCTTTTCCGCCCGATCACCCTGGGGCCTTTCCCCGGAAATCAGATCACCGCACTCGCAAAGAGAGTCAAGCGCATCCTTGTAGTTGAAATGAATACCGGGATGATGCTGGATGACGTCAACCTGTATGTCCAGGGTCAGGTTCCGGTGGAGTTTTACGGTCGTTTGGGTGGGGTAACCCCCTTCCCCGACGAAATCTATGATGAGATCGTCCGCATTTCCGGGAATATCGACGCACCTGCACCGCAGAATCCCCGCAAGGAATGGATAAAACGGCTCGAAACTGCGATTGAAGGAGGAAGATAATGGCTACCGCCCCACAGGCACAAATTATTTACCAGCGCCCTGCTTCCCTATCCACCCGGGTGACCCACTACTGCCCCGGATGCACCCATGGCGTTGCCCACCGGCTGATTGCCGAAGTGCTGGATGAAATGGGCTTGCGCGAGCAGACCATCGGGGTTGCCCCGGTAGGCTGCTCAGTGTTCGCCTATAACTACTTCAATCATGATTACGTGGAAGCCGCTCACGGGCGCGCCCCGGCGATGGCAACCGGCATCAAGCGGGTACTGCCCGAAAAGACCGTCTACACCTACCAGGGTGACGGCGACCTGGCCTCCATCGGCATGGCGGAGATCATGCACGCGGCCGCCCGCGGCGAGAACATCACCGTAGTCTTCATCAACAATGCCATCTACGGGATGACCGGCGGGCAAATGGCCCCCACCACCCTCCCCGGGATGGTGACCACCTCTTCCCCCTCCGGTCGGGATGTAGAATCCGCCGGTTTCCCCATCCGCATGTCGGAAATGCTTTCCAATATGGACGGCGCAGGTTACATCGTGCGGCGCAGCCTGCACAACCCGGCCAACATCCGCAAAGCCAAAAAAGCCATCCGGCTGGCATTTGAGACCCAGCAGCGCGGGTTGGGCTTTGCGATGGTGGAACTGCTCTCCTCCTGCCCCACGAACTGGAAGCTCTCCCCCACCGAAGCACTGACCTTCATCGAGGAACGCATGGTCCCCACCTTCCCGCTGGGTGATTATAAAGTCAACGAAGAGATCGCCAAACTGCGGGTATAAGGGAGAAAATAGGAACTATGGAAACCAGCATTATTATTTCAGGCTTTGGCGGTCAGGGAACCCTGTTCGCCGGGCAGCTGCTTACTTACGCGGCCTTGGATTATGGCAAACACTGCACCTGGATCCCTTCTTACGGGCCGGAAATGCGCGGCGGCACAGCCCACTGCACGGTGATCATCTCCGACGAAGAGATCGGCTCTCCGCTGGTGCGCTACCCGCAGGCGGTTTTGGCAATGAACCTGCCCTCGCTGGACAAATACGAACCGCTGATCCAGCCCGGCGGCGTGATGATCATCAACCAATCGCTGATCAACCGCGAGGTTACCCGCACAGACTTCACCGCCCTGCCGATTCCCGGCAACGAGATCGCCGAAGACTTGGGCAACAGCCGCATCACCAACATGGTGATGCTCGGTGCGCTGCTCGAACTGGTCGATGCCCTGCCTTTGGATGTACTAAAAACCGCGCTGGATGGTCATATCCCCGACCGCAACCGCAAATACCTGCCCCTTAACTACCAGGCGCTGGATACCGGGGCGGCATTTGCCAGAGAATTTATACAACAAACTGCTTAGAGGAGCACGTTAGACTTAGCTTGGCACGGTCTAGGAGGATGAAAATGGGACGCACATGCGTCCCATTTTCTGTTGTTTGCTTCGCAAACAACCCGACCGTTTTCCGAAATTTCTACGAATTTCGAGGTTACTTTCGCAAACTCCACAAAGAACAGCCGGAATTCCGGCTGTTTTTTTTACTGATCAAGGTATTTTGGAGATTCCTATTTCCTGGACTTCTTTCGCTCGTACATAAGGGTATCCGCCCGTCCCACCAGTGTTTTCAGCGTGTCCCCCGGCTGAATGATCGCCCCGCCGACTGAGGCAGAGAGCATATCCCAATCATGGCACCCCGGCAGTTGGGTCTGGCGGATGATCGCATCGGCTTTCTGTTCCAATTGCTCCAATAAAGGCTGGTTGACATTTCTCAGGATGATCAGAAATTCGTCCCCACCCCAGCGGGCAATAATGTCATCGTCCCGGAAGCAGGATTTCAAAGTGTTTGCCACTGCAAGGATCGCCATATCACCCATGAAATGTCCCAGCTGGTCGTTGATCTGCTTAAGATCATCCATATCGATGAATAAAACCCCAAAAGATTCCTGGTAACTCTCCCAATGCGAAAAGGCATCCTGAAGGAACATATCCAGGGCTGTACGGTTATACAGGCCGGTGAGGGTATCCCGGTTGGCTTTTTCGGATAATTCTTTGATCTTCTTACGATCCTGCAAATGCGGGGTAATATCAATAAACGTTTCCACCGCCCCGATCAATTTCCCATTGCCATCGTGCACACAGTCAGCAGTCACCCGCACGGGGACGCGATGCCCATTCTTGTGCTTGAAAAAGACATCCGCCTGACGGGGATTGCCGTCTTCTATGGTTGCCAGCAGCGGGCAGCCATTTCCGCACAACGGATTACCATTCATATCCACATGCTGCAGCAGACCATCACCGCAGAAACGCCCCATCACTTCTTCGGCAGTATAACCCGTCATTGCTTCTGCGCTCTGATTCCAAAACATGATCCGCCTTTCCATATCCACCATGTAAACCCCATCATGGAGGCACTGCAAAAGCGACTTATAAAAACTGTCCGGCAGGTTGGAAAATGCGTTTGATTGGTGCTGGAGTTCGTTGTCCATCTGCGTGTTGTTTCCTTGAATGTGCGGATGTGAATTGTTGCGACAGATTATTCGTCATTGCTCTCAAACGGGACGATCACAATTCCTGTGAAATTGAAACCTATCTCTGATTATAACAGAAACACCTTCCTGGTCCTTGAATCCCGTCAGACATTGGCAGAGAGCAGCCCCCGAACGATCACCCACATGCCAAAAGCAGCGATCAGAAAGCCGCTGGTACGGTTTAGCCACACCAATTGGGTCGGCCGGAAGCGGCTGCGCAGGGCAGAGATCAGGCCGGTAAGCAGCACCCACCAGGTGAAAGA
>QKGK01000439.1 GCA_003250455.1 Chloroflexota bacterium
CCATACGTAATGGTTGTCTGGGAATACTCCGGCATCGGTTGGGGTTCCAGGCTCAGCCAATACAGTCCTGGGGTCAGGCTGTCGCCTGCATTCAGCGGGATGGAGACCACCTGGCTGCGGTTGCGGGGAGTGTTGAGCTGCACCGTACTGCTGTCCACATTTGCCGGGACAAACGGCTGCCCGCTGTACGGCCCAACCAGCTGCTGGTCGACGAATTCTTCCAGCGTAACACGCCCGGCTTGCACCGCCACGCGATCCACATTGACCGCCTGTGCAGACATCACAGGTATGTTGGCATCAACCACCACTGCACCATTCCCCTGAAAGATGGCAGGCATAAAGCTTGCATCCAGCGGCGCGCCGGTAAAGGTGTAGGTATACCCATAAAGGCTCGCCCCACCCCAAATATCCTTAACCCCAGCGGCTACCGTCACAGTGTACTGCTGTTCGGCTTCAAAATCACCATATAACTGGATCGAATATTCCAACACTTCCGCGCGCAGCTTGACCTCAGGAGAGACCTCAATATAGGACAGCGCATCTTTAAGCTGAAGCGGTACATTGTACTTAATTTCCACAGCCTGGTACGTATTTTTGATCCCGCCATTTTCCGGGGAAGTGCTCACCACAAAAGGATCTGTAGCAGTATAAAAACTACGCATCAGGTTCTCTGCCAGCGGGGTGCCGCCGCGAGCCATCACCCCCGCCGGGATGGAAAAGGTGTATTGCACCCCGCGCTGGTAAAGCGCATTGGGGTCAAAGGTCATCTCAGTCAGATCATCCGACCAGGAAAACACCCCTCTGACCGCCTGGCCCTGCGCATCAACCATTGCAAAGCCCTGCTCTACACTGGCCTGGTCCATCGCCTGGTTGAACTGCACCACGACCGGGCGTCCAGGCGCACATGCTGCGCGCCTACATCCGGAGAATAGCCCACGTACCCAGGCTGCAGGGTCGTGAACGACCACCCGTCCACGGCATCCAGCGCAGAACCGTTGGTGCTTTTCAGGGCCGGATTGACCGTTACCTGATAGGTTTGCCCGCCGCTGAGGGCTGGATCGGGATAAAAAATGTACGTACTGGTATTCAGCCACTCGCCGTGGCCCCCAGCCGCCGGTTCCAGGGAAAACCCGGCGGGGGAATCGGCCGTATCCGGGCCAAGCGCCACCACCGGCTGGTTGAAGGAGGCCACAATTGCAGCCCCCGGGTTGACTTCGGCGGTCTCGCTTTCCGGCAGGGATTGTGTCAGCCGCAGGTAATCGGCGGCGGTATAGATGAGGTCTACATTCTCATCCATGCTGAGCCCTTCGGAAGAGCGGGCAGTAGCAGCCAGATGGATGGTCAGGTCCTGGTTTTGCGGCCAGGGTTGGGCCGGTGAAAACACCAGGGTAGCATCATCTGTCCAGCGGAAAGCGCCGTTTAGCGCTGGCGCCCCCTGCAAAGCAGACTCCACCGAGGATTTTTCCATCGGCTGGTTAAAATAAAAGGTGATCTCCCCGGACACCGGGATCCTGCTCCCCGGCAGCGGCGTGGTTTCCACCAGCGCGGGCGCCAGCGGGCCGACCGATTTTGCCGGCAGCACTTCCACGGCGGAGATCTCGGTGGGAGACTGTTCCAGGGCGGGCAGGGAGCATCCGCCTAACAGCAGCCCCAATATCAGCAGCACACCCAATCGAGCAACCATTTTTTTCATTCCATCCATCGTGACACCTTGTGAACTTTCTGATTAATCCGGGTTCAACGCCGTCCAATTACTCCCAGTGTTCCGTCAAAAAACATTCGACGGTTCCAAAGTATAAAGACGGAACACTTTAAACTTTGTCAAAGGCTGGCAGCAAATGCAAGAAAACAAGCGTCCATCGTTTCATCTTGCAGTCAAATTATATTTTTAGCTTTGACAAAGTACTTGTGCTGATTCCATTATACTTCCAGACGAATAGGCGCGCATATCGCCCGGCAATATACCTGCTTAAAACGTCAGGGTTGCAGCATTTGTTCCTTTCCTTAATGATCCCCATAGAAAATACCTACACAAAACCTACAAAAATTTGGTAGGATAGTAGTAGAAATGTTGTCCGCCGAAAGTACCAGGGAAAATGGCGCAAACTAGTGTTCCGTCAAATATAATTAGATGAGTTCCAAGTAGATAGACGGAACACTTTAAACTTTGTCAAAGGCTGGCAGCAGATGCGTGAAAATATCCGTTTATTATTTGATCTTGCTTTCAATACAGCTTTTTAGCTTTGACAAAGTACTAGCGAACCAACACGGAGCAAACCTGATGATGTCCTCCAATCACATCATAGAAGTGGACGAAGCCAACTTCCATCCCGATGTCATCACCTACTCCAACACGATGCCGGTGGTGGCGGTCTTTTGGGCTGAATGGTCACAGCCCAGCCACCTGTTCACCCCCATCCTGGAAAAACTGGTCAACGAATCACCGGGGACTTTCCGCCTGGCCAAGGTCAACGCCGATATCACCCCCAACCTGAACATACAATTGGGAGTTGTCACCCTGCCCACAGTAAAAGCCTTCCACCGGGAACGCCTGGTCAACGAGTTTACCGGGGTGCAGAACCCTCCCTTTGTGCGCGACTTCATCAAAAACCTGACACCTATTCCCCCCAGCCTGGAAATGGAGCGCGCCAATGGCCTGCTTTCCATGCGGGACTATAAAAAAGCAGCCATCTCCTTCCGCTCCGCCCTGAAAGCAAACCCCGACAACAGCGCCGCCCTGCTGGGGCTGGCGAAAGCACTACTGGCCCAGGGTGATGCCAGCGGATCGCTGGTCGTACTAATGGATTTTCCAGCAGGTACGGATTTTTCCACCGCCCAGCAGATCATCCCACTGGCCCAACTGGTCAGCAAGCTGGACACCAACCCGGAAAGCTTCGAGCAGGACAACCTCGCCGTGATGCTCGGCCGCTCCCTGACGCTGATCACGAACGGCAACCTGCCAGCCGCCGCTGATGGCTTGCTGGAAATCCTCCGGCAGAACAAAAATTACCGCAAAGGTGCCGCACGCCAGTCAATGGTCGGCCTGCTGGCCATGATGGACCAGGATGCCCCCGAAACCCGCGATTACCGCAACGAGCTGTCCTCGATATTGTTCTAGCCCGTACTTCTATAAGCACAACTTCGAAATGGATGCAAATGCATCCATTTTTTATTACCGGGAACCATTTCTTTCTCAAGGACGTTCTAGCAAAAGAACAAAAACTAAAAGGATAGATGATGAAAACAAAATTGACATTGCTACTTACGACCTTGATCTTGTTATTTGCCCTTACCGCCTGCGGTGGAGGGGATACATCCCTGGACGGCACCGCCTGGGTATTGACCGGCTACCAGGGGAACGCGCCAATCGGTAACGCCCCAACGCTGTCTTTTGAAAATGGGCAGGCCTCCGGCAGCGCAAGCTGCAACAGTTATGGCGGCGGCTACACCGTGAAAGGCAACTCCTTGCAGGTCAGTGCTCTGTTCAGGACAGAAATGTACTGCATGGACCCGGAAGGGATCATGGAGCAGGAAAATGCTTACTTGCAGCTATTGGGAGAAGCAGACAGCTTTGTGCTGGAAGGCAGTACGCTTACGATCCGCACGGCGGCCGGAGAAGAGCTGATCTTCGCCCCCGCTTCCGAGTAATTCCCAAGCCATAAACCTAAAGCGGCCAGTAATTGACTGGCCGCTTTTTTATTCCCGATTCTCCATTCTCAATGGATTTGTCCGGATAATCCAAACCCGCACAGCGGGGGATTTTGATCAATTGCAATAGTTATTAATTTGACTAATTTTACAATTTTTGTATTATTTATTAAGTACATGCTAACCATCATACGGTAAAGGAAGGAAAATGAAACCCAA
>QKGK01000349.1 GCA_003250455.1 Chloroflexota bacterium
GAAATGCTGTAATTAAAACCAAAAATGAGCGGATATCCGCTCATTTTTCTTATTATCCGTTGAAATACCCCACCATGCCGTGTGTAACCTAGTCATGAACCTGCATACGCAGGCAGGGCCCGCTCCGACGCTTTGCCTTGGCTCACCCTAAGGCAGCCTATCGCATCGCCATCGCGAATGAGGGTCCCTATTTTCAAGTGTTGGCTCAGGACCTAATGGCCACAATCACGCACACAGTAGGGTATTTACATTAGTACTTAACTTATACCATAAATTTTTTGGGGTGGAAAGTGTCCCTCACAGCTTTGTAAGGGATATTAATCTTTTACATATCCTTTGGATACATTATTTTTACCCTGCTGATTTGGCAGTTCCCTGCCAAAAAATATCGGCCATTTGCCTCGAATTGTAGTCGTAATGATGGTCAGATTCGATCTGGTAGGCAAAGAAAATCACCATCCCCTGGATCGCTAATCGGATTTATCTGGGTATTTTGGGAATGTCGAAGGAAAAAAAGGTTTGTATAAACAAAAACGCCCGGAACCACTTTGTGCGGCTCCGGGCGATCTCTAATCCAATTTATTTCTTTTCTTTCTCTTCCGGCAAGTCCAGCTTGATGTGCAACTCTTTCAGCTGCTGCGGTTCAGCCGGAGTAGGCGCGTCGGCCATCACATCGCGGGCGTTCTGGTTCTTTGGGAAGGCGATCACCTCGCGGATGTTGTCCTCGTCGGCCAGCAGCATCACCAGCCGGTCGATCCCGGAGGCGATCCCGCCGTGCGGCGGTGCGCCGTACTGGAAAGCTTCCAGCATGTGCCCGAAGCGTTCGGCGGCTACATCTGGGTCCAGGCCGATCAGCGTGAACACCTTTGCTTGCAGCTCCTGGTCGTGGATCCGGATGGAACCACCCGCCACCTCGTTGTTGTTCAGCACCAGGTCGTACTGTGCCCCGCGCATTTTCTCCGGGGCGGAATCGATCAGGGGGATGTCTTCCGGCAGCGGGGATGTGAACAGGTGATGGCTGGGGTCCCAGCGCCGCTCGTCTTCGTTCCAGAAGGCAAACGGGAAGTCGATCACCCAGCAAAAGCCGAGTAAATCCGGGTCCAGCAGGCCAAGCTCCTCGGCCAGATGCACGCGCAGACGCCCGAGGGAATCGAAGACCACTTCAGGTTTGTCCGCCACGAACAGCAGCAGGTCGCCGTCTTCAGCGTCCATGCGGGTCTTGATCGATTCCAGGGTCTCTTCACTGAAGAACTTGGTGATCGGAGAGCGCAACTCACCTTCGGGGGTGAAGAGGATGTAGGCCAACCCCTTGGCGCCAAATTGGCGCACGTAATCGGTGAGGGCGTCGATCTGCTTGCGGCTGTAGCCACCCAGTCCCTTGGCATTGATCCCGCGCACGTGCCCGCCGCTTTCCACTGCCCCGGCAAACACGCCAAACCCGCTGTCCTTTGCCAGGTCGCTGATGTCCACCAGCTCCAGCCCGAAGCGGATGTCCGGGTTATCCTTGCCGAAGCGTTCCATCGCTTCAGTATATTTCAGGCGCGGCCATGGGGTTTGCAGGATTGTCTTGTGGGGGGTAAGGGTCTGCACCATTTGGGTATACATGCCTTCGATCAAGCCCATCACGTCGAAACGCTCAACAAAGGACATTTCCAAATCCAACTGGGTGAACTCCGGCTGGCGGTCGCCGCGCTGGTCTTCATCCCGGAAGCAGCGCGCAATCTGGAAGTACTTCTCCACCCCTGCCACCATCAGCATCTGCTTTAGCTGCTGCGGAGACTGCGGCAGGGCATAGACCATCCCGGGGTGCACACGGGAGGGCACCAGGTAGTCGCGTGCGCCTTCCGGCGTAGTCTTGAACAGGATGGGTGTCTCCACTTCCAGGAAGCCTTGCCCGTCCAGGTAATCGCGGATGAATTTGACCACCCGGTGGCGCAGGGTGATGTTCTTCTGCATACGCGGGGTTCGCAGGTCCAGGTAGCGGTATTTCAAGCGCACATTCTCGTCCACCTCGTCTTCTTTGTTGATCAGGAAAGGCGGCGTCTCGGACTTGTTCAGCACTTTTACCATATGGACTTCCACTTCGATCTCGCCAGTATCCAGGTTGGGGTTGACCATATCCGCCGGGCGTTCGTTGACGGTCCCTTCCACTTGGATCACCCATTCGTTGCGCACCTGCCCCAGGGCGGCATGCGCCTCGGGGGAAGCTTCCGGGTCGGCCACCAACTGCACCAGTCCCCAGCGGTCGCGCAGGTCGATGAAGATCAGGTCGCCGTGGTCGCGGCGGCGGTTGACCCACCCGGCCAACATCACGGTTTCTCCTGCATGAGACTTGCGGATCTCTCCACAGGTATGCGTTTTATACATTGTCATCCTCCAAAAAGTTCTTCATAATTCTCATTCGCTCAAAGGCATCCCTTGAACGACCGGCAATCAGCAATTTCGCTATCCATCAAAAAAGCCCGAACGGGGGCATGAATCCGCGTCGGGCCGGCAGGTTGTGGGATTTTCATTCAATGGGCAGGCAACCCCAAACCACGCTCCCGACGCATGGGATTGATATCCTTATTATTGACAACAAAACTGATTTCGAGAGTTTTTGCCTTGCTCATAGTTTGCAAATTATAGCATATTTGGCATTAAATCAAAAACTGCCCGGAGAAATCTCCGGGCAGTTTTGTCCTATTCAGTTTTACAGTTTACTCTGTTGGGGCCTGGATAAATCCGTTTCCGTAGAAATCGTCGTTTCCGGGCTTGCCATAATCAACAGAAAGGCTTCGCATGATCCGCTCTACTTGGGCAGGATTCATATCGCCGCCATTCGCGCCGATGATCAATGCAGCTACACCAGAGGCATGCGGAGCAGCCATCGAGGTGCCGACTGCCCAATACATTGACCCAAAAGCACCATCACTCATCACATAATCAAACACATAGCAAGGTCGAATCCAAAATGAGACTGTGCAGAGATCGGTTCCTCCAGGATAGAAGTAGAACATATAATCGCCACCTGGGGCTGCGAAATCGATCGATGACTGGCCAAAGTTCGTGTAGCTTGCGGGATTGCTCAAAAATACGGAAGGATCTGCTCCCCATCCAAGTGGTGCAGTAGCAGAGATGGTCAATGCGTG
>QKGK01000224.1 GCA_003250455.1 Chloroflexota bacterium
GGTATAGTTGGGGCGTTTGCGCGGGATGATCCGCTCGGTATCGTCTGAGAACATGTCGTTCCATCTCCTGGCTGAGGTTGGTTTCAGGTGATGGAATTATACCTGTACTGGTGAATGTGTGTATGGGGGGAAATAGGGGGATTAATTAGTGTGAATTATCAATAAGGGGAAATCTATTTGGCAACCCCTTCCCGCCTGCTTCGCAGTCACCCTTCCCCTTTTGAAGGGGAAGGGAAAGTAAGAGGGAAGCTCTTATAGGGATGGGGTATATCAAAATTCAATATATTTTGTAATTCGTAGCTTATTTAAAACTAACTTTAATTAATCGGCGAGAAAGTCCTGCACCACCTGGATGAATTCTTCCGGGTGGTCGAGCATGGGGAAGTGCCCGGCGTCGTCGAAGTAGACCACTTTGGGGGATTGGGCCAGGTCTTGCACCAGCTTGTGCTGGTTGGGATGGACGATGACATCCCTGGCACCATAGATGCCCATCAGCGGGACGGGGATTTCGTGCAGGCGCGGGCGCAGGTCGGTGTAGCGCAGCGAGCGGATGCTGAGCAGGAAGGATTTCATACTGGTCTGGGAAAGGTCGGCTTTCATCATTTCAGGCCAGCGTTTTTCTTTGGTGACCAGCGGGCGGCTGACCCGGATGCCGAGGTTGAGCGCCCACAGGCTGTTGTGTACGATGTTGGCGATGAAGGGCTTCCCGGCCAGCTTGAGCAGGAAGGCCAGCGATTCGCCGTCCACGGGGGAGCCGATGACGCCCACTTTGGTGACCCGCTCCGGGTGTTCGATGGCGAAGGCCATGCTGACGGTGCCGCCCATGCTGTGCCCGATGATGGGCGCCTTGCTGATGCCCAGCTGGTCCATGAACTGCCCGACCAGGCTGACATAGTCGCTGACGTTATAGGTCTCCCGCTTGGTGCCGGATTCGCCAAAGCCCCAGAAGTCCAGGGCGTAGGTGCGGTAGTTTTGCAGGGAGGTCATTGTGCGCTGCCACAGATACCAGGAACCCAGCCAGCCATGCAGCAGAATGACCGGGCGGCCTCTGCCGTACACTTCATAATGGACGATTCCCTGATCTGTTGTGATTGTGGACACCGGATCTTCGCTTCAGCTTTCGTATATTGGTCGTGTGGTGTTGGAGGTTAGTCCCCGAGCTCGCGCAGGATATCTGTCAGCAGGTTGACCAGCACCGATTTGACCGAGTCGATATCCAGGGCAGTGGTGGGCAGCAGCTGGATGCTTTTATCCAGCCGCAGAGCGATGCGCATGTCCTCGATTTCCCAGGCATCGGTGCGGTCTTGCTTGTTGGCGGCTACAATGTAGGGGGTGGGGGCGTAGGCGCGGAAGGTCTCCAGGATCTTGCGGGCTTCGCGGAAAGTCTCCGGGCGGGTGCTGTCCACCATGACGATGAAGCCGAGCATGCCTTCGGAGAGGATCTCCCACATGAAGTCGAAGCGTTTTTGCCCTGGAGTGCCGAACAGGTAGAGCACCAGTTCGTCGTCCACCGTGATGCGGCCAAAATCCATGGCGACGGTGGTCGATTCTTTGACCTTTTCCGCCTCTGCGGTGATCTTCCGTTCCGTGGCGACAACGTCGATCTCGCTCACGGTCTGGATAAAGGCGGTTTTTCCGGAGTTGAATGGGCCTGTGACAACCATCTTCACCGTTTGCATAATGAGATATCCTTACTAAATAATTTCGTTGAACCTGTTCTGCGGCGCATTACAGCGACCGGATCCGGGCGATCAGCCGGTTGACCAGGTTCTTCTGCTCTTCTTTATTTTGACCGGGCATGGCTTTATCCAGCCCGGGGAGGGTGCGGGTTGTGCCTTCGGGGCGTACCAGTTCAACAAGGCCGGCCTGCAGCAAGCCATAGACCACCCGGCGAATCTCCATATCCGACATTTTGGCAGCTTTGGCGATCTGATTGATGGAATTCTTGGGGTTGATGTAGGAGACCACGCGCCATTCTTCCACGCTCATGTTGAGGTTTTGCAGGTTGACGCCCGGCCGGTCGGTGAACTTGAGGGCCAGGTCCAGGTTGGGCAGCTCGTCCTGGAGCTGTTCCCATTCGCGCAGGCGGCGGGAGCCTTCGATGATGATGTTCTCGAGGTCCATGCGGATGGGGATTTTGTCCGGCGGGGCTTGCTGGCCGACGATGAAGTTGAACTGCCCTTCGGCCCAGCTGAACAGCCGCTGGATGATATCCAGGAAGTGGTTCTGCATACTGAGGATGATATCCTGCTGGGAGACGTAGCCGGAGTTGATCAGCAGCAGGCCGAGCTCTTTGTCGGACATATTCTTGGCGCGGTTGGTAATGGTGTTGTACTGGGCGGTGGTGATGATCTTGCCCTTGTGCAATACGGCTGCGAGGCGGCTGTCTTCGTTGCTGATCTCGGCGTAGGTGAGCTTACCCTCCCGGAAAGTGATCCGGGCGGCCTGATTGGCCCCTTGCACCACAAGGGTACCGGTTTTCTGGGCCAGGTTGACCAGATTGAGTAATTGGGTGACGGTAAAGTCTCTTAAATTGCCCTTTAATGCCATGTAGGGTCTCTTTTTATGTGGATTTTTCGCATCCTGTTGGAAAAATTATACTTGAAAACACCAAAACCCGCCAAAACCGGTACTTTCATCTTTGTTGGGCGGGTGATGCGTGCGTTTGGCAGGGTAGTAGTTTCAAGTTATGTGCCAGGATGGGGGGGTAGATTCGTGTATAATTATCACAAATGGGTTAATGATGTGTGAAAATTATGGGAGGAAGCATGGAGCAAATACAAATAACAACGCCTGGAATAAAAAAAGCATTAAAACGATATCAAATTCCCAATGCTATTGCAGAGTATGTTTGGAATGGATTTGATGCTCAAGCCACAGCTGTGGAAATTTTTATAGATAGCAATGAGATTAATCATATAAATAAATTTTCTGTAAAAGATGATGGTTATGGAATTCCATACGATGAACTTGAATTGAAATTTAAACCATTTTTCCAATCTGAAAAAGAGATTGATCCAGATATTGGAAGAGAAATATCAACAGTACATGGTAAGAATGGCGTAGGTAGATTAACTTTCTTTAAGTTTGCTAGATATGCTAAATGGGATACTGTTT
>QKGK01000066.1 GCA_003250455.1 Chloroflexota bacterium
GCCAGGTCTTCCGGGGTGAGGTGGAGGAGCGATCCTGGCGCTGCGCCGGGACCAGCCAAAACTGCGTCCACCAGGATCGCCACCTCAAAACCGGCAAGTTGGTCTAACAGCGCCAAACCGGGCAGCGGCTCGAAAGCCGTGCGCACCAGGGGATGATGCGCCCATTCAGGGTATGTCTTGGCCCATGTTTCGACCACCTTCACCCCAATGGCATCATCCCCGCGCAGTGTCTGACCAATTCCCAGTACAATGACCGCTTTCATCGAGCTGCCTTCTATTCCCCGATCTCTTCCACTTTGAGGGTCAGGAAGTGGGTGGCGCACGAAATGCACGGGTCATACGCCCGCAGCAGGTGTTCACACACCAGGGTAGCTTCTGCATGCGGCAGTTCCAGCACGCCGGGAGCCAGCTTCCACAGGTCAGCTTCCATGCGCGCCAGGTTCTGCGCCGTGGGCGGCACGATCCGGGCGGACTGCACCAGTCCCTGCCCGTCGACCTCATAGCGGTGATAGAGCAAGCCGCGCGGCGCTTCCGAAGCGGCCGCCCCTTTTCCGGCCTTCAGTTCCAATGGTTGGACGCTGTCTTCATCCGGGTTGTAGGCTTCGATCAGCTCGATGGATTTGGCAAACGCCTCCACGGTCTCGATCGCCCGCGCCACCATGGAGCGGTACGGGTTGGTGATCGGCAGCTGCAGGCCGATCTCCCCGGCAGCCGCTTTGGCCTCCGTCCCCAACTGGTCAAAGTTCAGGTTCAGGCGGGCAATCGGTCCCACCAGGTAGGGGCTGCCGTCTTTGCCATAGCTGTGCAGCGCATTGGAATGCTGCACATGTTTTTCGGCATAGTGTTTTTCGAAATCTTCCTCGGGGAGGATGCCGTATTTGGAGGAGAGGATATCCCCCTGCAAAATGGCGTATTCATCCGGTAGATGCACGGCGACAAACTCATAGTCGTCGATTTCCAGTTCGGGGTAATCCAGCGTCGCCACCCAGCGGACGGTCTCGCGGGCGTGTTCCAGCCCCCAGCGCAGTTCCGGCAGCAGCGCTTCCAGGGCTTCTTTATCCGGCCAGCGATACCAGCCGCCCACACAGGCATTCACCGGGTGGACAGAACGCCCGCCGATCACGGACATGATCTCGTTACCCACCTTTTTGGCACGCAGGGCATTGGCCACCACATCCGGGGCCACTGCCGCCAGGTGGATGGCGCTCTGGTGACCGGTCAGGTCGGGGCCTTGCAGCATGTACATATGCAGAACATGACTCTCGATCCACTCACCGTAGTACAGCAGCTTGCGCAGGTCGGTAACGGCCTGGGTGGGGACGATCCCGAGGGCTTTTTCCATCGCACGGATGGACGAGAACTGGTAGGCTACCGGGCAGATCCCGCAGATGCGGGCAGTAATATCGGGGACATCCTGTAAAAAGCGTCCCTGTAAAAATCCTTCAAAAAAGCGCGGCGGCTCGTAGATGTTGACCTTGATCTCTTTGACTTCGCCATTCTCTACGCCGATATACAAACCGCCTTCACCCTCCACGCGGGCAAGTGCAGGCACGTTGATCGTTTGTGCGGTCATGGTGTTTCCTCCTGAGAGATGATCAGTTCTGCCGCGTCTACAAAGGCGGGTGCATTCCCGCTGATGGTGCGCAGCAGCCGGACAGCTTCTCCGGGGTAACGTTGGTGTGCTTTCAGCACCGGGACAATGGCGTCCACTTCTGCCATGGGCAGCGGACCGAAGCAGCCATAGCAGCCACGCCCGTTGGAGGGGCACAACGCGCCGCATCCGCTGCGGGTGATCGGCCCCAGGCAGGGCATGCCGTAAGCTACCACCACACACGGGTTCCCCTGGCGCTTACATTCCAGGCAGAGCGAATACTGCGGCAGGTTGGGCCGCCGGTTTTGCAGTACAGCGGTAAGCACTTCCACAACTTCTGCCCGGCTCACCGGGCAGCCCCACAGTTCATAGTCCACTTTCACGTGGTCGGCGATCCGGGTGGAGGTGGGCAGCGATTCGATGAATTCCGGATGCGCGTATACCGCATTGGTCAGGTGTTCCAGATCGCCAAAATTGCGCAGCGACTGCACCCCGCCAGCGGTGGCGCAGGTGCCCAGGGCTACGAGCACATCCACGTTTCTGCGGATGGCCTTGATGCGCTGGATCTCTTCTTCGGTGGTCACCGAGCCTTCTATCAGACCGATGGTATACGGGCCGGGCAGCACTTCGCGGCTGGCCTCCAGGAAGTGTGCGATTTCCACCACTTCCACCAGGTCCAGCAGTTCATCTTCCATGTTGAGGATGCTCAACTGGCAGCCATCACAGGAAGAGAATTTGTAAACGGCAATGGTGGGCTTTTTCTTCGTGTAAAGTACCATTAGAGGTCCTCCAGATGGAAGTACGGTTCCAGTTGGTCGTAGCAGTACACCGGGCCGTCCTTGCAGATAAAGAACGGTCCCATCTGACAGTGTCCGCACATCCCTTGGCCGCACTTCATATTGCGTTCCAGGGACAAATAGATATGCGCAGGCGGGATGCGGCGGGCAAGGCCTTCAAAGACCACAAAGCGCATCATGATCTCCGGGCCGCAGCTGAACACCACTGTTTTGGTGGTGTCGAAACGGGAGCGGTAAAACAGCATCGGCACTACGCCTACCTGGCCGTTCCAGTTCTGGTCGGCGCGGTCCACGGTGACCATCACCTCGATATCCTTGTCTTCCCATCCGGGATACTCATCGGGATAGAGCAGGTCTTTGGGCGTCCGTGCACCGTAGAGGATCATCACCTTGCCGTAATCTTCACGGTGGTTATAGATGTGGTAGATCACCGGGCGCAGCGGCGCCAGGCCGATACCGCCGGCCGCAAGCACAATGTCGTGACCTTTATAGGATTCGATCGGCCAGGCGGTGCCGAACGGCCCGCGCACGCCCACCTGGTCGCCAACCCGCAGGCGGCTGACCGCCCGGGTCACGTTGCCGACAAAGCGGATGGTATGACCGATCAGTCCGGGCTTTTCGGGGTCGGAGCTGATCGAGATGGCCGCCTCACCGTATCCGGGGATGTAGAGCATATTGAACTGCCCATGCGCAAAGGTATACTCCTTGCGAAGGGTTTCATCTTCCA
>QKGK01000175.1 GCA_003250455.1 Chloroflexota bacterium
TAATTAATCTAATTTAATCACCAGTTGGGGGACTCGTCAAAAAAACCGTATATCAACTGGATTATCAATTTCATAGATAACAGGAGGTAAGGATGTTTAATCAATCCAAGTAAATCTTGGACGCTATCTATGATTCTATTGCGATTCATTGGGGGATTAAATTGGATAAGGTACTTTTCATTTATTTAAATAAGGAGAAATTTGAGATGATACACAAGTATCTGATAAGCGGAGGGATAGTGCTGGTGCTTGTTATTCTGGTTGCCAGTTTGGCAATTGCACAAAGCGAAAATGAGACCTACTATGCATGTGTGAAAAATTCAAACGGTTCAATTCGGATGGTAAGTGAGGGTGAGAATTGCTCACACAACGAAATGCTGATCGAGTGGAACCAGGTTGGGCCTCAAGGCCCACAAGGGGAACAGGGTCCCGTTGGTCCGCAGGGTCTGGTAGGTCCGCAGGGGCCAGTGGGGGAACAGGGACCGGTTGGTCCACAAGGTCCAGAAGGATCATGCCCTGACAATGGGCTTGATCCAATCGCTCCATACACCGATTCAGACATACTTATCAGCAATGTCACAGTAGACGGTTTTCCAATGGTTCCCTGTGACAGCGCTCCAGCACCTGTTCATATAGGCGACACAATCCAACTTGAGTTCGATTGGAGTATGGATATGAGTGAGTCCTGCCCTGGTTGCATCACGCAAATCGTGGGAGGGTTTGCATCGGACGGTGCCCCGACATTTTGTGTCGAAGTCGATAATTTCATGATTGGACACGCAACCGTCACACTACCCGCTGGTTCTGCATCAGGACTTGAATACATTGCGATCGGACGACATTGGACGTATTCCTGTGAGCAAGCGTTATCATGGGGGTGGCCTTCTGGCGACCTCCCTATTATTGCAGTGGTGGCCGTCCATTAGGATCAGGCAGCTCTGCTGTAAAAACTGGCATAAGGTCATTACTTGAGTATTTTGTTTTGCAAACTGAAGTCGGGCGATTTCATCGCCCGACTTCTTTAATCCTTTAGCGAGTTGAGGGTGCAATGCCTAAAGTCAAGACTACCGGCATAGCTGGTGGTCTTGACTTTATGTTTTTAATATTTTCAATTTCCGAACACCATATTTCAAAAGTCTCGCGAGAAGCGCTCTCAGCGCGACCTAATCTCTCATTCCTTATCTGAATGACGTTCCAACTTATCCTGTAAACGCGCCTGCCGGTGTTCGAATAAAGGCTTCCACTGGATCTTTTCCACGAACGGGGTACCCGGCATGTTCAGGATCGCCAGCGCGGCCTGTGTCCAGCGCAGGGCTTCCGCATAATTCTTCTCGGTATGTTCAAAATGCTTGGCCAGTTCTTCGTGGGCGTACATCTCCCGGTCGGCAGCCGCCTGCCACCACAGCGATAGCGCCAGGGGCATCTCGCCGCGCCGCTTGTGCACGAAAGAAAGCCGCTTCATCACCTGGGATTTCATCTCCCCCGGCATGGAGGATTCCAGGCTGCGTTCCATAATGCGGGCCGCCTGGTCCAGGTAACCGAGGTCTTCGTTCAGCTTGCCGATGGCGGCCAGGTCCAGGGCATGGGCCACGCGTCCATCCAGCGGGTCTGCCAGCAGGTGCGCGATATGGTTGGTCAGCGCTGCCAGGGTGAGGATGTCCATCGCATTGTGATAGAAGATCCCTTTCAGCGGGCGGGCATCCCCTGAACGCAGGTACTCAAAATACAGCTCCGGGATCATATACCCCGGCGTGTCCTCCCCGGTGCGGGTCTGCTCCAGGATATGTTCTTCCAGATAGGTAAGCGTGCGGCTGGGCAGTCGGTCGCGCCATAAACGCCGCGCCAGATGCAGCAGGTCCAGGTGAGCGGTCTGCTGCAATGGGAACGGCCAGCCGTTGGTGATATAGCGGGCGTGCAGCAGCGGCAAATCGAACGACTTGCCGTTAAAGCTGACCACCGTCTCGCAGGGGGCCAGAAAATGCTCCAGGGCGTGCAGCAGGGCGGGTTCTTCTCCTGGATCGCGCATAAAGAACTGCGCCAAATGGAAATGATCCTCCTCGAAGCGCCCCACCCCGACCATGAAGGCATACGTCCCCGAACCTCCAGCCAGGCCGGTGGTCTCGGTATCGACAAAGGCGAACTGCTGCGGGGTGTGGTGCGCGATGCGCTCATCCCCCGCCCAGGCGGAGACCAGGTCCAAGGAAGAGGACAGCAGCAAGGGCGTATTCCCCTGCTGGTAATCAAGCGGGAATTTCTCTTCCACCTGGAAGACCTCGCCATGCGGCGTGACGGCCAATTCCCCTTCCAGCAGGGACTCGATGGGGACTTTGCGCGCGGCCTTCTCCTGAGGCAGGTTCTCTGCCCCAAGCTGTACCCCCAAAGCTTTCAGTCGGTCGGATAAAGAAGGCATCGGACTCTGATTATAACCTGAATTGAGGAGGTTATAGAACAAACGAGCAGAGATAGGAGAGGTAATCAGTTAGGGTTTCAAATTTTTCAAAAATTGTCCTTCCCGCGCAGACGGGAATCCACCTATAACGCCTAAACTGGATTCCCACCAAAACCGTGTGGGAATGACAATTTGCATGCAAACGTTCTGATGAAGAGGTAAGAAAGCAAGTGATGCGAATTAAGCTCGGTAGGGGCGGGTTTCTAAAAACCGAAGGTTTTCACCCGTCCCTACAAAAAAGACTTCCATTAATTATAAGTACATCTGCTCGGCAGAACCTGCCTGCACTTAAAACTCGTCCCAGTGGCTCATCATCGGGTGCTGGTTAGGGAACAGCACCCTGGCAATTTCCCCGGCCAGGCTGGTGCAGGTTATCTCTTCCTGCCGGATAATCTCCACCGGGTTGTCCGAACCGATCAGCAGGCGGCCTAGGGCCGGACCGGCATGCAGGGTATTTTCGCCCACCGGGGTATCCGTCACCGAGACGCGCCCCGCAGCCAGTTCCAGAGAAGCGCTTTCCTCCCCGCCGTCCAGGTGCAGGCTCCCCGTCCAAGCAGCAAAGGCAGAGTTGGCCAGGCGCAGCTCGAACAGCGGCGCCAGCTTGGTCAGCGTGCTGTGCAGGTTGATGATCTTGATCTGCCAGCCGGTGTGGAAGAAGTAGCGGTCTTCCACCGTGCACGGCCCCTGCCGGACGATCTGCAGGATGGGATGCTCCTTTGGCATGGTGAAGAAATGCAGTTGCTCATAGCCGCCTTTGGCAAACAGGTCGCCCAGCACCGCCAGCCCCTGGGAAGGATTCCCGGCAGCTTCCAGACACTGCAGCGCTTTTTTGTCCTCGGTCGGCACCGCCCGTACATAGCCCAGCAGGTCTCCCTCCGGGCTGTGCCAGCCGTAAGCCCCCATTTCGCCATCCTCCAGCATCGGGTAGGTCGGGCGCACACAGCTCCCGCTGACCCTGGCAAACTCGCGGTTGTAGAGCATATTGATCGCTTCCATATCTGCCGGGCCTAATGGGCGGTAATCCACCTCCAGCGGGACCTCCGGGAGCGGCTCCGGCGGCGTATTGGCCGGGTTGAGCCTGGTGGTCACATAGTTCCAGGCGCGCCGGTAGCCAAACTTGTAGTAGTGCCTGCCGCGCAAAATGCTCACATCGTATCCGTTCTCCCGCATGGCTTCGAAGGAGGAAACGGCCGCCTTCGCCATCAGGCCTTGCTTGCGGTAGTCCTCCAGCGTGACCACCGCGCCGATCCCACCGGCCTTCAGCAGCACAGCGTCCACCCGCATGGGGTAGCCCCACACGCCCCAATGATGCACCAGGTCATTTCCGTCCCAGATCAGGCGGGAAACATCAAAATCATAGTGGCATCCCCCAACATATTTTTTCTGGATCTCTTCCAGGTATCCGCCCCCGGCAAAAGCATCCGAAATGATCTTGGCAACCGGCAGCAGGTGACTTATTGGATCAACCTCCGTCACCCGGTACGTAGGGGATTCACTGCTCATCTCATTCCTCCTGGTAATGCTGGGCGGTTCCGATCAGGATCGGGGTCTTGTCGGCGCTGTCGTAAAGCGCAAAGAACTGCTGACTTTGCTCATTCGAATAGCCGCGCAGGTTCTCTGCCCAGCGGTAGCCGATCGACTGGTAGTACAGCTCAAAATTGATCGTGAACGGGCCTTCATAGGCGCTCACATCCACCGCATAGTGCAGCGTATCCCGGCCAGCGATGAAGGTCTCATCCCCGGTCACCAGCCCATAGGGAGCGATCGCCGGGTCCGCATCTGCCAGCGAGAAACCGGCTGGCAGCAGGCGGTTGTCTTTCAGGTAGCCGGCAGCTTTCAGCAAAGTGGTGGTAACCTCGTTTTCGGTGTTGTGCATGATCGCTTCGTAGATCTGCACCTGTTCCGGATCGCTGATCACATCATAATGCGGTTCGTACAGCGTGGGATCGGTGTCGTTGTCATTGCCGGCGATCTTCCCCTGCTCGTCCACTGCCCCGGATTCAAAGATGGTCGCCCCACTGCCATCCGTCACCCAGACATGCAGCCATACCCGGCGGGAGGGGAACCCGGCGGGGAATTTATGCCCGTTGCCGTTGCTCACCGACACTTCAGCGTCCAGCACACTCTCCTCCAGGGTCACATTCCCCATCCTGACGACCGTATTGGGCGGGGCGCTCAGCTGGGTCATCACCCGGTTGATGGCCGCCTGCATCTGGTCATCCTCCGCGGTGATCCCCGTAATCTCGGCATCGGCCTGCAGCAGCTTCAGCATAAAGGCATTTGCGCCGGTGAAGGAATGCTTGCGCAGGTAAGGCTGGGTCGTACTGACAATATTGGTGATCTGGGCGTCATCCACCTGGGGCATGTGGCAGGCGCTGCACGAACCTCCCCCGGCAAAAGCGCTGTTCTGCCATTCCAGGTAAATGGTCTGCTCCGGGAACTCCCCGGCGATCTGGTTGTCGGCATCCAGGAATGGGGTGAACAGATTGTGACAGGTGCCGCACATGGCCGCCTCGGTAATATGCTCGGACTGGACCACCTGGTATCCGCTGGCCTGGGTCATGATCTGCGCATTGGTATCTTCGATGGCGAATGGGCCATAAGAGGCACGTGCGCCCCAGTCACGGTTGAGGGCGTCGATCAGATACCCGCCGCTGTTGCTTTCCGGCTGATCAAAATTTTCCCCAGTGATCTGGTGACACACATTGCACGAGACCCCATCGGATGCCAGGTCATGCAGCAGGTTGGCCGGATTGAGAAAACCGTCCCCCAGGATCAGGGTCGGCTGTTCGTTGACCTGGGCATCAAAATGGGCCAGCGGCATGTGGCAGGTGGCGCACTTATCGGCAATCACCGCTTCCAGCTGCGGGAATTCCTCCGTTTCGCTGCCCACGGTTGCCAGCCAGTAAGGGTCCTTGGCGGCATGCCCCATCATCGATGCCCGCCAGAGGGTGTCAAAGGAAAGCTCATTCCCCTGTGCATCCTGCAGCCCGGAATGGCAGGCGGCACAGTTGCCCGAAGCCGATACCAGGTCCGAAGAATCCTGCGCCAGCGCGGGTGGGTCAATGTTGCGGTTATTAAAGGGGATAGCCGCGGCAGTCTGCGTGTCTGTGGGGGCAGGCAATTGTGTGTCCACTGGCTGGACGGTTGGAGGAATGGTAGCTGAACCCACAGGGGCATTTCCCCCACAACCAGCCGCTGCCAAAACCACAAATAGACCTGCGGCAATTACCAATAGATGTACAACTAGTGAACTCCGTGCGATGATCCCGTTTTTCATACCGCTCCTCTCGATTGTGCAATGAATCACTAATCTTTATTATACAGTCACTCTCCTCCCACTCAGGTTAATTCCCGGTGAATTTGGAGCGTAGCGATAAATGGCTGGTACAATGTCCGGTATAAAAACACCGATAGACCCCCAGCCCCTTATCATTTATCCATTTCACAATTAAGGAACCCCAATGCCAGTAGTTTTATTGATCCGTCATGGAGAGAATGAATACGTCAAAAAAGGCCGCTTGGCCGGACGCAAACCAGGCGTGCATCTCAACGAGAAGGGCCGCGCCCAGGCGCAAGCCCTGGCAGACAGCCTGAAACACCTGCCCATCAAGGCCGTGTACAGCAGCCCGCTGGACCGCACGATGGAAACCGCCGAGCCGCTGGCCAAGGCTAAAAAGCTGGAAGTGATCCCGCGTGAGGGGTTGCAGGAAGTGGATTTCGGCAAGTGGCAAGACCGCACGCTCAAGGAGCTGGCCCGCCGCAAGCTGTGGAAGACCGTGCAGTCTGCGCCCTCGCAGATGCGCTTCCCGGAAGGGGAATCATTTGCCGAAGCCCAGCAGCGCATCGCCAGCGAGCTGATCGCCCTTGCCCGGCAGCACGGTCCCAAAGACCTGTTCGCCTGCTTTGGGCACAGCGACATGATCAAGCTGGCGGTCTCCTATTTCATCGGCCAGCCGCTGGACCTGTTCCAAAGGCTGATGGTGCAGCCTGCCTCGGTTACCTCGCTCAGTATCATCCCGGATAAAGGCGCTTTTCTCATCAACCTGAACCACGTCCCCTTCCATCTCCCCAAAGAAGCAGAAAGCAATCAGCCCGCGGAAAATAAAGATTAAAACCAAAAGAATCAGCGTACACCCAAGCAATGGTATACTAGAATTACCAGAGAAAAGACGAATTGAGATGATCCCATGGATGATTTTGAAAACCGAGAAATTGAAATGAAACCGGTCACTCACATCACCACAGATGCGATCGGGCCGCCTGGAAAGCGGGTATTTTACCTGCAAGGTACGCAGGACAACCGGGTAATCACCCTGATCATCGAAAAATTCCAGCTGCAAACGCTGACTGTTGGGGTCGAGCAATTTCTGATCGAAATCCGCCAGCGGCTCCCCATGTTAGCCCAGGCCTCCGATGAATATGACGAAGAACGGATGCACATCCACCCACCTGTGGAACCGTTGTTCCGCGTCTCTGAGTTCGGCCTTTCATACGACAGCGAAACCGACCTGGTTGGCCTGATCGTGCGGGAAGTCCCCTCCCCCCCGGAAGGTTCCATGGAACAAGAGCAAGGCACCATTGTCAAATTCTGGTGCACGCGGGAGCAGATGCGCGCCCTGGTGAACTGGGGTATGGAGATAGCCAGCCGAGGCCGTCCTTTATGCCCTCAATGCGGCCAGCCGATGGATCCCGAAGGGCATTTTTGCTCCCGAAAGAACGGGCATAAAGCCTGATCCGATATCCAAACCCAGGCAAAATGGTGTTAAGCTCAGAAATCCCCACCGTCATCCAACATCTCCAAACAGGAGAGCTGCACGTCACCGGGCAGTTCATGTGGGGGTCCAATTACACTTTCCTGTGCGATATAAACCTAAACAATGAGGTCATCCGGGCCGTTTATAAGCCGGTACGCGGCGAGCGCCCCTTGTGGGACTTCCCCAGCGAGACCCTCTCAGGGCGGGAGGTAGCCGCCTTCCTCATCAGTGAGGCGGGGGGATGGCATCTGGTTCCCCCCACGGTATTCCGCAGAGAGGGGCCAGCGGGGCCGGGTTCAATCCAGCTGTATATTGAGCACGACCCGGAATATCATTTTTTCAAGTTCACTCCTGAAGATAAAGCCCGCACGCGTGCCGTCGCCCTCTTTGATGTCGTGCTGAATAACACCGACCGCAAAGGGGGACACCTGCTGAAAGATGATGAGGGTAAGATCTGGCTGATCGACCACGGCGTGTGCTTCCATGTGGAGCCCAAGCTGCGCACGGTCATCTGGGATTTTGCCGAAAAGCCACTCACCCCGTCAGAGCAAACCCAGCTGGCACAGCTCAAACAACATCTGGCCCCGGAAACGGAACTTACCCGCCAACTGTTGCAATATCTGACCCACCGGGAGATCCAGGCGATTAATGGCCGGATCAACGAAACCCTGGAAGCGGGGGTGTTCCCCTCACCCAGCCCGGACCGCCACCCCACTCCCTGGCCGCCGGTGTAGCCACCGTCCGGGGAAAAACCCACCTAAAGAGAGAGACCCTGATGAATCACTATAAATTGGCAATGCTGGGCTTTGGCAATGTCGGGCAGGCATTTGTCCGCCTCATCCAGCGCAAAGAAGTTCAACTGAGGGAAGAATACGGCATCACCCTTTCCATCACTGCCATCGCTACCGGCTCGCATGGACGGGCGATCAACCCGGAAGGGATTGACTCCGAAAAAGCGCTCACCTTGATGGAAACCGGCCTGCCGCTGGACAGCCTCTCCATCCTCCCTGCCCCCACAGACAACCTGGCCTTCATCCAGGCCAGCGGTGCCGATATTCTGCTGGAAAACACGCCGGTGAGCTATGCCGATGGGCAGCCTGCCCTGGACCATATTCGCACGGCCATTCAAAGCGGCATGCACGCCGTGACCGCCAACAAAGGGCCGGTGGTGCATGGTTACCACACCCTGACAGCCCTGGCTGCCGAGCATAACGTCCTGTTTTTGTTCGAGTCTACGGTAATGGATGGCGCCCCGGTGTTCGGCGTCTATCGGGAAGCGCTCCCCACTGCTGTGGTAGACCGCATCTCCGGCGTGCTGAATTCCACAACCAACCTGATCCTCACCCGCATGGAAGACGGGGAATCATTCGATCAGGCAGTTGCCTATGCGCAGTCAATTGGCATCGCTGAGACCGACCCCAGCGGCGATGTGGACGGCTGGGATTCAGCAGTGAAAATTTCGGCCCTCATCACCGTGCTGATGGACACCCCCTTTACCCCAGACCGGGTAGACCGCACCGGAATCCGCGGCATCACCCCCACAGAGATCGCCCAGGCCGCCTCCCAGGGCAAACGCTGGAAACTGCTGTGTGAGGCCTGGCGGGAAAACGGGCAGATCCAGGCCCGGGTAGCCCCCGGCATGATCGCCACAGACAACCCCGCCTACACCATCAACGGCACCACCTCCATCGTCACGCTGGAAAGCGACGTACTCGGCGCGCTCTCCCTGCTGGAAGCAGACCCTGGGCCGCATACCACCGCTTATGGCCTGCTGGCCGATCTATTGAACGCAGTAAAATGATCTGCCGGCCTGGCAAAAAGTGATGGCTGGGATTACTTGCCAAATCGTTGGTTGTATTAAACGTTCAAACCAAGTATAGTTAATTTTAATTCGCTAATACACTCGCTTTGCTCCGCACTTCCCTTGTTATCCATCGCATGGTTGCATTCCTTCATAAAGTTGAGAGGTTTTAATGAAACGCAAGCAGACAGACAGACAGGGGAATGATATGCCTTTTCCTCAAACGGCTGACGACCTGGATTACCGCCTGCTATTCAACCTGATTGCTGAAAACACTTCCGAAGAAACCGTTCTATTAGACCTGGATGGCCGGTTTCTATTTATCAACGCGGCCACAGCCAAATACCTCAACAGAAAACCCGAAACCCTCCTGGGGAGGCATTTTTCTGAATTTATCAGGGAAGAAGATGCTTCTTCAATAGAGCAATTGCTCAAAAGGATTGCCTCCTCCAAAACGATCATCAGGAGAAGTTTCTCTGCAACCATACAGGGGGAAAGAAGATACTTTAATGTCAATGGTGAACCAGTCCAAAATGCCGACGGGCGGGTAATTGCCATTATGGTGATTGCCGAAGATGTCACCCAGGCTACCTATACCCAACAAGACCTGGCCCGGGCGCAGGCATTCCAGCACGCATTGATAGGAAATTTGCAGGAAGCAATTGTGATCTTTGACGATTACGGCAATCCTTTGGATGTAAACCCAGCCATCATTGAGATGGTCGGCTTTAGCCGTGAAGAGATCATTGGGAACAAGGACACACCTCATGTCATCTTTCCAAATGATCTTACCCGATTTCAGTTCGTAGATCTGATTAAAAATCAAGGTTTCGCCCAGGGAGAACTGGAAATGACCAGGAAAGGCGGCGAAAAGTTCATCTTCTCTTTCTATGGCGTTGGCAATGTCTCGCCTGGTCAGCATATCGTCGTTGGGCGGGATATCACCGGGCAAAAGAAAATCGAGCAGGACCTCATCGAAAGTGAAGAACGCTACCGCACCCTCTTCGAAACCGCCCAGGAAGCCATCCTGATCTTCAACAATGACCTGAAGTGTGTTGAAGTAAACCCCTATCTCCTCAATATGAGCGGATATAACAGGGAGGAATTTCTGCAGCTATCGGTTAACGACCTTTTCCCGGACCTGGATATATCCGAATTGGATGAGGCAATCCGTTCAACCGATACCCTGAACATTCATCAGGGAGAATATCAGCTTACCAGGCGTGACGGGAAAATTATGGACATTGAATATTCCCTCATCCGAAACTATCTCCCCGGCTTGCACCTGCTCCTGATGCATGATATTACCGAACGAAAGAACTCCGGGGAAGCTTTGCGTGAAAGCGAAGCGCGCTACAGCAGCCTGGTCAATCTCTCTCCAAGCGCGATTTCTATCGTTCAGGAAAACAAATATGTCTATGCCAATCCGGCGGCTGCAATGATCCTGGGATATGATAACCCTAATGATGTAATTGGGATGCCGGTGGAAAACTCCATCTCCACGCACTTCCAGCAGCTCATCAAAGAGCGGATCATACGGTCTCTGGCGGGAGAAAAAAATGAATTTACCCTTCTTGAAATCCAGCAGCCCGATGGGAATACCCGCCAGATCGAATCATTCTCAGTCCCCTACAAATATAACGACAAGCCAGCCACACTGGTGATGAGTATCGATGTGACCGACAGGCTTGCCCAGGAAAATTTGCTCAGCACCTTTTACAAGGCGGCCCCGCTGGGAGTTGGGATTGTGGTTGGTCGGCAGATTATCCAGGCCAATGAAATGTTCTGCCAAATGACCGGATACGACCTACGCGAGCTTCTCAACCAGGATGCGCGCATGCTGTACTTCAACGACGAAGACTATCAGATGGTCGGCATCCAAAAAGATGAGCAGATGAACGAAATCGGGGTTGCCACCACTGAAACCCGCTTCCGGCGGAAAGATGGCAGTTCCTTGGACGTATTGATCAGCTCCGTCCCCTTTGACAAAAACGACTGGAGTAAGGGGATCAACACCGTGGTTCTGGACATCTCCGAACGCAAACAGGCAGAACGGATCCTGCAAAACCTAAACCTGGAACTGGAAGAGCGTGTCCATACCCGCACGCAGCAATTGGAAAAGAAAACCGTGGAATTGGAATCCTTTGCTTATTCCGTTTCTCACGACTTGCGCGCCCCCCTGAGAGCGATCAACGGGTTGAGCCAAATCCTCCTGGATGATTACGCCATGCAATGGCAGAATGACCCCAAAGGGCTGCTGAACAACATCATTGCAGCCAGCGAAAAAATGGGTCAGCAAATTGACGGGCTGCTGCTGCTTTCCCGGATGGGGCAAAAGCACCTCAGCGTAGCCCCAACGGATATCGGCCAGCTTGCCGCCGAGGTATACCAGGACCTGGCCGAACAAGTGCCTGACCGGGAGATCACCTTCGACCACCGGGAAACACCGCCCGTTTACGCCGACCCTCAGCTGGTTGAAATCGCCCTGACCAACCTGATTGCCAACGCGATCAAATTTACCCGCCTGTGCGAGCATGCCCGCATCGAATTTGGCATCACAGACCAGGACGGAAAAACGGTTTATTACCTCAAAGACAACGGGATTGGGTTTGACCAGAAATATGCCTCCAAGCTCTTTGCCCCCTTCCAGCGGCTGGTCACCGAGGAGACCT
>QKGK01000443.1 GCA_003250455.1 Chloroflexota bacterium
ACCAGTTCTATTAGAGATTCAGAGACATCCTCCACGTGCTGCAGCACCTCGGCTACCAGCCGCCGGCTCTCCCGTTTCGAGAGCGGTTTGAAAAAGATCAACTGGTGGAAATCCTGCCCTTCGCCCCAATGCGGCCTGCGCTCCAGTAAGGTGTGCCGGGATGTCGCCAGAACGAAGACAGGCTGCGTTATCAGCTCCATTGACAATTGATTGAGCGCATCCAGCGAGGCCTCATCTGCCCAATGTAAGTCTTCCAACAAAACCATGACCGGGCTCTTTTTTGCGATGTGATGGATATATTCGCTCAGATAAAAAATAGCCTGCTCACGCAGCAGCCCGGGATGCTCCAGGAACTCGGTCAGGTGGGGGCTGTCCGGGAAATTGTATCCCAGCAGGTGCCCGATGTAGTGCACCTTTTTTTCGCTACTGGCATCCTCGCCAAATTCCGCTCCAAAGCCGGTCATCAGCTTGTCCCGCACGGTTTGCGCGCTGTCATTGTCCTGGATGTCGAACTGGTTGGCGAACAGATCGCGCAAGAGGCTGTATGGCATGCCCTGGGTCTCCAGCCGGGCGCGTCCCTTAAACAGCCAAACTTTTTCTGGCAGCAGGTCGACCCAATTCTCGAACTCGTACAGCATGCGGGACTTGCCCAGCCCGGCTTCCCCCACCACGGTGCGCATCTGCATCTCACCCAGCTCGATCACATCCATCAGGGAATTTTGCAGCTGCTGGAATTCGATCTCCCGCCCCACCATTTTGGTCTCAACGCCTTCCACCCCGCGCATTCCCCGGTAATAGGGGCGTTTTTTGGCGCACAGCACCCAGTACACCGGAATCGGTTCCGAAAATCCTTTCGCCCGGATGGGTTCCAGGGGTTCGAAGTCAAAAATCCCGCGCACGTGCTTGAAGCAGTCATATGAGATCAGCACCGTACCTGGCTGAGCAGCAGCCTCTAGCCTGGCAGCCAGATTGACTGGTTGTCCATTTACGGTATCTTCCCCCTCCGTTTTACCCCCTGAAAATACCCAACCGGTCGCAATTCCTACCCTGACCTGAAAGCTGGGCAATCCATGTTCCTGTTTTAGTTCTTCGGCGATCAGGGTTGCTTCAGACTGGATCTCCAGCCCCGCCCGGATTGCTTGCTCTGGGTCGTTTTCGCGCGCCACTGGCAGGCCGAATACCGCTTTGAAGCCATCTCCCTGGAAGCGGGAAATATGCCCCCCATGCTCCGTGATCTTTGCTGCCAATCGGGAGAGCACCGGGTCAATGATGACCATTTGTTCTTCAGGGTCCAGATGTTGGATCAATGCAGTCGATCCAACCATATCCATGAACAGAATTGTGGCCAGTTTGCGCTGTTGCTGGGGGGCATGGCCAAGAGCAGCCAGTTTTTCTTTCAGGGTTACGATAGCAGCCTCAATGATCGTGTCATCGAGCATGCCGCGCAGGGATTCCTGGGCTTTTATCGCCTGCTCAAGCTGTTGGCGTTCGTCCATTGGGCGATCCTTTGCCATAGGAAATAATGGACACCTCACATGCAAATATGTTTGAGTAATGGGATTTTAGAGGGGCAGCGAAATTGAAGAGGTATTTTGTCCATTATATCAACAAATATCTGGCAGAATGGCTCACAAACGCATTCTTAGGTGACGCCAGGACTTCATGACGCTTAAGAGGCTTCGGATCAAGAGCATGCCTGGAACCTCCCTATCGTGGAGAACGCTTGCGTTCTCCCAAACAATCGGCTTTGCCAATTGTCAGGTATAGAATCCCGCTTATCGACTGCATGCTGGGTTGGGTGGCCAATGTGCTCTACCAGTTATCACATCGATCCTTGCTCGGAAAGAATCTGAAGGATAAAATCGAGTCGTTCTTCAGGCGGCAGTACTGGTACCGTCGCGATATTATATCCCAAGGCGCGGTAATCTCTGGTGTGCCAATCACCCGTAAAACTTTGAAGTGAGTTATCTTTGTACCTGAAGTCGTCAAACTGAAGAGGGAGTTGATCGAGCATAAATACAGAAGCATAATGATAGTGGAAGCAATCTCTTAAAAACTCATTCGGATTCAAACCAAAAACCCGGTACCAGGCGAGGCAATCTGGAACGGCTCTATCGAGAAAGATACTATCATTTGGCTGTAGTCCATGCTCAATTTCCAATTGCATGTCTTTAATACCGCACTGCACAGCAACTTCATTCGAGCGTATCTCCTCGATGGACCGCCCTTTGGCCACCTCTTTCTCCAGATATAATCGTGCACCTTCAGGAGCTGTCTGGAATCCTTTGTCGGATAACAGATTAATCAAAGTTGTTTTGCCACAAGAGGGCGCCCCAGTAATGACGTGCCAGTTCGTCTGAACCCTGAAAGGGGTTGACAAAAGACCTTCATCTAACTCTGTAGCTTTGAAATATTGTTGAGATACACCAGACATTGCAGATTCTCCTTTCCAAAAAATTTGGTCATGCCTCTCGCTGCTAGTCGGTGTAGGTTTGATAATTTATTGCTCTTTCTGCATCCAACAGGGTGTTCAACCAAACTCGTCTTGTATCATTTTGCCTTTATACAATTATATCTGAATAGACACTTGGATTCTCCCTTCATCAGCTCTCCCAAGCACCCTTGGCATGGTGACGATATCCCATTAGACTTTGCTTAATCAGGTAACATCAACACCCCTTGCCGCTTAGGAGAACGCATGCGTTCTCCTAAACAACCGGTTACACCGGTTGTCCGGAACAGACCCAATATCATTCATCATGAAAACCCCTCAATACGAGGGGTTTTTGCTATGCTGAAGTTTGATTCCGGGGGGGTGAAATGGTTAGCTGTTTTCAGGCAAGCCTTCGAAGAATTCCACCCTTCCTGTCTCAAGCGAGTATTCGGCACCCACCACCAGCAGGCCGCTCTCAGCGATCAAATCTTCCAGTATCTTCGACCCATGTCGTAATCGATTCGCCGAGGCGCGAATGTTTGCCCGCACAGCATGGTGAATCAAAGCTTCCGTATCGTTTCGTACTTCGGTTTCCATTAATTCGGCCACAGCCGGTCGGATGTAGTCCACAATTGCCCGCAGATTCGGTGACCGGTTTTCCGTTGGGCGGGCCAGGTC
>QKGK01000478.1 GCA_003250455.1 Chloroflexota bacterium
GTGAAACTCCGTATCGGGCGGCGATCTCTGCCAGGATGGCTGGCGTGAACCGACTGGTGATTCTTTTCTCCATCAGAATAACTCCTCAATCAGGAATCAAATGCCCGTCCATTATCCCACAATTCCGGTAACTATCACCGGGCGCACATGTTGTATACTATGGAAAATCCGCAAAGAGAGTGAGCCACCGATGAAAGATGAAAAAAGCCGCTGGGAGCGGGAAACCCTCCAGCCCAACCTGGACCGATTCCCCGCCCGCAAGGAGACCTTTGAAACCAGTTCCGGCATCCTGCTGGAACCGGCCTATGTGCCCACCAAAAGTGAAGCCGAATTCATCCGGCAGGTGGGCTTCCCCGGGGAATTCCCTTACACGCGCGGCATCCATCCGGCCATGTACCGCTCCCGCATGTGGACGATGCGCCAATACGCCGGTTACGCCTCCGCCGAGCAGTCCAACCAGCGCTACCGCTATCTGCTGGCGCAGGGGCAGACTGGCCTCTCGGTGGCCTTCGACCTGCCCACCCAGATCGGCTATGACGCCGACGAACCGATCAGCCTTGGCGAGGTAGGCAAGGTGGGTGTTTCCATTTCCTCCATCCTGGATATGGAGACCCTCTTCAAGGAAATCCCGCTGGAGAAAGTTTCCACCAGTATGACGATCAACGCCCCGGCGGCCGTGCTGCTGGCCATGTATATTGCGGTATCCAAACGCCAGGGGGCAGACCCCGCCAAACTGCGCGGCACGATCCAGAACGACATCCTAAAGGAATATATCGCCCGCGGCACCTATATCTTCCCACCCAAGCCGTCCATGCGGCTGATCACCGACATCTTCCAATACTGCCAGCAGCAGGTACCCAGATGGAACACGATCAGCATCTCCGGCTACCACATCCGGGAGGCCGGCTCGACTGCCGCACAGGAGGTGGCATTCACGCTTGCCAACGGGATCGCCTACGTCGAAGCGGCCATCCACGCCGGGCTGGACGTGAACGAGTTCGCCACCCAGATCTCCTTTTTCTTCAACGCACACAACAACTTCCTGGAAGAAGTGGCCAAATTCCGCGCAGCCCGCCGCATGTGGGCGCATATTATGGCCGAACGCTTCGGCGCCACCAACCCGCGGGCGCAGATGCTGCGCTTCCACACCCAGACAGCGGGCTCCACCCTCACCGCCCAGCAGCCGGAGAACAACATTGTACGCGTCACCCTGCAAGCGCTGGCCGCCGTAATGGGCGGGACGCAGTCGCTGCACACCAACAGCATGGACGAGGCATTGTGGCTGCCCACCGAAAAATCGGTGCGGGTGGCATTGCGCACCCAGCAGATCATCGCCCACGAATCAGGTGCTGCCGACAGCGTCGACCCGCTGGCCGGTTCCTTTTTGGTGGAAGAACTCACCGACCAGATCGAGAAGATAGCAAGCGACTATATCGAAAATATCGACCAGCGCGGCGGCGCGCTGGCGGCCATCGAGCAGGGCTACATCCAGGGAGAGATCCAGGACGCTGCTTACCGCTTCCAGCAGGCGGTGGAGCGCAAGGAAGAGATCGTGGTGGGCGTGAACGCCTTCCAGATCGATGAGAAGGTCGACCTGGAGCGTCTGAAAGTGGACCCAACCATTGAGCAGGAAGCCCACGCCCGTTTGAAAGCGCTGCGCAGCGGGCGGGACGCGGCCAAAGTCAGCGAGCTGCTCACCCGGCTGGAAAAAGCCGCTCACACCAGCGAGAACCTGATGCCCCTGCTCATTGAGATGGTGGAGCATGACATCACCCTGGGCGAGATCTGCAACCTGCTGCGCCGGGAGTGGGGCGAATACCAGCAGCCGCAGTAAGCACAAAGGAAAGCCATGACCAAACTCAACCATATCGCCATATTGGTGGAACAGATCGAAGATGCGCTGCCCTTCTGGCGCGATGCACTGGGATTGACCCTCTCCAAGGTGGAGGAAGTCCCTGCTGAAAAGGCCCGCGTGGCCTTCCTGCCCGTTGGGGAGAGCGAGATCGAACTGGTGCAGCCCACCGACCCGGAAACCGGGTTGGGACGCTACCTGGCGAAGAACGGCGGCGGACTGCACCATATCTGCCTGGAAGTGCCGGATATTGCGGCCGCGATGGAACGTCTGCAAGACCACGGCGTGACCCTGATCAATGAAAGCCCCCGCCAGCGTGAAGACGGCACCCTGTACGCTTTTATCCACCCCAAAAGCACCCAGGGCGTACTGCTGGAGCTTTACCAACTGCCCTGAAACCTGAAGGGGTTAAATCCGTATAGTGTATTACCACCATATAACCCAAAGGTTTCACGGCAAAGGTTCAGCGGAGCGCTGGGCCTTTGTCCATTTAACGGGTCCCAGTAGGATTTCTAATCCATGAGCATGGGGAAAAGAAATGACAAGGGTCTTGGAAATGCCCGGTAAAACGGGTAGAATATTCCCCTATGTCCGGTAAACTACGCATCCACCCCAAAATGAAGGAGAGCGGGCCGATCCAGCGCTGCGACTGGCCCAACTGCAAGGCCGCCTGCTGCATCTACGGCGCCTGGGTGGACAAACGCCATGCCGAGGATATCCTGGCGCATGCGGACGAGATCATCCCCTACATGGACGAGGGGCACAAATCGCCGGACGCCTGGTTCGATGGGCAGGAAGAAGCCGACGACCACGCCCTCACCGGACGGGTGGTGCACACCACCATCCTCCCCAACCCCTACCATTACGGGGGCACCTCGTGCATTTTCCTGCGCTCGGATTTCAAATGTGCTCTGCAAGTGGCGGCCGAAGCCAACCAGGAACACAAATGGCGCTTCAAACCCTTCTACTGCGTGCTGCACCCGCTGGACCTCGACGACCTGGGACGCATCACCCTGGACGAATTTGACCTGCTGACCAAAGAACCTGCCAGCTGCATCCGCGGCACCCGCCGGGAAACCCCGCTGGCCGAGACCTTCCGCGAGGAACTGGAATACCTGCTGGGCAGCCAGCTCTCCCAGATCAAGAAATAAGTTTCCACCCCTTTCTCCATAATATAAAATTTTTCTTATTTTCAAGAAAATTCCCCCGTTTAAACATCAACATGACCTGTCAAAATATAATTTTATATTAGACCAATATGATATTATTAGTTTAAATAAATTTGGAGGATGGAATGGAGAAAAGAAAATTACCTTTGGCGATCCTTGCATTGGTGATCGTAAGTTTAGCTTGCGGTCTTCTTGGCGGGAATAACACCAGCAGTCCCACAGGCAATAATATAGTCACTGAAGAAAACCTCCCCACCCCCACAGCAACGCTCGCATTACAGACAAATACTCCTTTGCCGGATGATGAACAATCATATGCACTTCCCCCGCTTTCCTATGTAGAAATATTGGAAAATGGGGTCGAGAATAATCTTTGGACAGAGGGGGAAGGTCTGCTTAATATGATGCAGTACATTATTGGAGAGACAGGTCCTGATAACCTTCCCGGCGTAACCCAAGTGACCAATTTAGAGGCTACCGGAATCGTCGAAATCACCAATGAGTATCTGGATCAACCGGATCATGATCCGGAGATTGGAGACCAACTGGAACGTCTGCTCCGGATACTTTTCCCGCCTTTGGAAGTCCTGGAACAGATCAGCCGACCGCAAAGTGCCATCTCCCATAACAAGCTGGCCTCCGCCGAACTGATGGTGCCGGAACAGGATCAGGATGCCTGTGCAGACCTGGCCGGGGCCGGATATGACGCGGAAGAAACCGACTATGATGGCGATGATAATCCTTATGCGGAATTTTTCAGTGATTGCTACGTGTATGCCGAGCGCACCCTGGATGGACGAACCTTCCGGGTGTACTATCCAACCGAATGGGAAGGCAATGAAGAACGGCAAGCCCGGGTATTCGTTAGTCTGGATGCCCTTGCCGAATCCGCAGTTGGCTATGCCGATATGCCTGGCCTGAGAGTGGGCGACCTCCATTTGGCCTTTGGACTAATTCCATACGATATCGCCAAAGGCTTCGCCAGCAGCTTTGATCCCGAAACGGAGGCTTGCCCGATTACCATCCTGCCTCTCGCGGACGAATTCCCCGACGATAAATATAAGCAGATCATCGCGCATGAAGTCTTTCACTGCGTACAGGAATGGACTTTCAGGGTAGAAGGGGATTACGATATCAATCAATGGTGGGTAGAAGGATCAGCTGAATATTTCAGCAACCTGATCTATCCCTATACCAACCTCGAGTTCCGCAATCTGGACCATCTCAACACGTACTCAGCTTATACCTCTATCTTCGATATGAGCTATGAGAATTTTGCGTTTTTCCAATTCATGGGGAATAAATATGGAACCGATACACTGTTCGAGATCTTGCGCAGCCTCTCGAATGGCGGCAGCATTGACGAGCAGCAGAGCGTAATGGCTGCTGTATCCCAGATGGATGAAAACTTCAATTTATATACTGTCGAACTGCTCAGTTCCGGCGTTCTGGATTCGGGTGGGACCCGAATAAAATTTGAAGACCCAAAACCCACCGGTACCAAAACAATCTCCGACAAGGGGGATGTGGAATTCACCATACAGCCTTTTGTAGCCATGCGTTATACGGCCAATTACAAGCAGGAGAAACGTTTTCTGCAGAATCCTCCAAATCCTGGTGAAAACCAATTCTCCGGCGTGGAATATTCGATCCGGCAGAACATCGATGCCTGGAGCGACCTCCCACCCGAAATCCGATCTGAATGTAAAAAAGATGTCCGTTATCTTTACGCAATTACCACAACACAAGATTTCTATACAACACACACGATTGATGTCACTCTGGCCGAGAAAGCCGAATGTGATCCCTGCCTGCTGGGCACCTGGGATGTAGACCCGGTGAGCTATGCCAATGCCATGAAAAAGATCATGGCGCAGGGCGGGGCGGATGTCGGTCTGATCGTTGAAGGGCACATGTACCTCCAGTTTGTCACCGATGGCAAAGCCATCACCCAACGGGAAAATTTTGCCATCACGGGCAATGGCATCGTCACCGCCACCCTGAACGGTTTGGGAGGCGGGAATTACACCGCCAATGGAGAAGAAATCACCGTTACCAACTTTGTGGATACTACCGACAGCGTTGGGATCGGCTTTTTCGGAGCGCCCGACCCCAACCCCTATACCGGGCCAATGTTAAACAAAGACAATGCCCCCCAGAACGAAACTGCACCTTATGTCTGTAAGCAAGACGAGCTGACGATCACAATGCCGGAAATGGGCGATGTTCTGTGGCACCGGGTAAATAAGATCCTGCCCACACCGGTCCCTACTGCCGTCCCGCCGGATCAACCACAGCCATAGTTTGCAATCAGAGGAGACCAAACACCATAAGATTACAAGAACCCTAAGATTCCACCTGAGAAAAGGAGAAGGAAATGAAAAAGAAGAGCACATTTTTTATTATCAGCCTGCTCATCTTTGTAGGAACCGCATGCAGTAGCAACACTGCCAACACCAGCAATCCCCCCGGCAGCGATACCGCCAACAGCAATAATTCAGAAATTGTCTCACCCACGGAATCCGGCAGCGCTCCCCAGAAAGACGTTGACCCTATCCCGTTGGCTGAGTCAACGGTCGATGTCACCACTGAAGAGGGTTCGACCACTACCGCCATCATCGGGCCTGAAGGCGGCTCTCTCTCTACGGTTGATGGCAATGGTACACAATACACTCTTGTGATCCCGGAAAACGCCCTGTTTTATTATGAAGAGATCAGCATGACGCCTATTGCCAGCGCTGAAGGAGACGTGATTGGTGATACCTTCCAGGCTGGTGTGCGGCTTGAACCGGATGGTCTGCATTTTTTCCAGCCGGTCATTCTGGAAATGACTGGTGCAGCCATCGAGGAAGGAGCGGTCGGCTTTACCTCGCAGTCTGACGGGCAAGCATTCCATCTGCATCCTTCGACGTATGCTGATGGTACTTTGACACTCAACCTGATCCACTTCAGTGATCCTGGGGCTGCAGACGGCAATCTCCAGGAGAGAATGGACCTGATAGAAGATTCAACCAATGAGATGCTTGAGCATCTGGTGGCAATCGGCAATTCCCAACAACAAATGGCCGAACTGACTAATCGGGCCGAATTTCTTCAGGATCCGATCATTAACGGTTTGGATGACTGGAAGGGATGGGGGGATGACATATTCTCCCTCTTATCGCTGGTTGCCAATGCACACCAAAGAAATCAATGGAATCGAAACACCCCTGGTTACGCCGGCCTCTTGGAAGAGATTAGACTTCTGATTGATTACTGGTATATCACCACTGACGATATTGTGAAAGATATCGGCGGGAAATGCAATCAAGGCGAGGTGAGTTACATGGTCGTAGCTCAAGTAATCAGGACTGCACATTTTGGCATGAATAATTTTTTCCATCCGGGGGATGATAATTTCAGGTTCGAGAAATTTGAAGAGTGGGAAAAAACTTTGAAAGTTTGCACGAACTGGATATTGGTTTGGCAGGCCAATGTGGAAACAACCGGCGTTCAATCATTTTACAGTGATATTTCGCTTGGCGCTGAAGTTGAATTCAATTTTAATAATGCTCAATTAGGCCATCTCTCCGATCCCGCATCTACTCCGGTAAGCTTTTTCAGTTCAAGCACGCCACTAGAGGTTGAATATATCCAGGGTTTCTGGGACGGTCTTTGTGCTGAGCCAACGACCGGGAGTATCACTTTGCAACTGAAAGTTGATTATAATCCGAAAAATTTTTGGACAGATAGAAGTAAAGTATTTGGCAAAATTATCGTGGAAACGCGTATCGATGAGCTGATCTACATTGATTGCTCTCAGGGATTACTCACTTTAAATGCTGATGCCGAGAAATTTTTCCATGGAGAAGCATTGGTTCAGTTGAATAAGGATCGCTTGCAGCGTGACTTTTGGGTCTACGACCTTGCTTATAAGCCAGGCGATGGTGTGATCGCCCAATTCAAAGAAGGCGCGCCATGGAGCGAACCCTTAACGATCAGTTGGGACCAGGGGTCGAAATGGAATCTGGCGCAGCTGGTCACCCTATATACGCCTAATTTACCTGACTGATCATTGTGAAATTCCTGGGGATATCTACTCTTCCACCGGGTGAATAAAAACCTGCTCACAACAAACCCATAAAGATAAAAACAGGGCTGCCAGTTTGGCAGCCCTTGTTGTATCCTAAATTTTTGTCGTAGCATTTGCGAAGCAAACGCTTAAACAACCGAACCTTTCGGTTGTCATGTGGAGAAAGCGACAACCCAAAGTTGTACAGCTTTCTCCAAAGCATTTGCGGCTGTAGCCGCAAATGCTACTCGTAGCGCAGCGCCTCCACAGGCTCCAGGCTGGCGGCGCGATTGGCCGGGTAAAGTCCGAAGAACAGCCCCACCACGGTGGAAAAAATAGTCGCCAGCAGCACGGAATCCAGCCCGATGGCCGGGACGATCGGCGTCCCGCTTGCCTCTGCGATCTTGCCGACCGCAAAGGCGATCGCCCATCCGAGCGCGATCCCGATGATGCCGCCAAACATGCTCAGCAGCGAAGATTCCACCAGGAACTGCACCAGGATATCGCGCTTGCGGGCACCCATGGCTTTGCGCAGGCCGATCTCGCGGGTGCGTTCGATCACGCTGACCAACATGATGTTCATGATCCCGATCCCGCCGACCAGCAGCGAGATGCCCGCCACCCCGCCGAGGAAGATGGTGATCACCCCGGTGATGGTCTCGGCGGTGGAGAGGAAATCCTGCTGGGTCAGTACGGTAAAGTCGTCTTTCCCGATCTCCGTGCGGTGGCGGGTGCGCAGGATCTGGGCAATCTCATCCGCCGCCTGCGGAACCGCCTCTGAAGAAATAGCCGATACCATGATGATATCCACCCGGTCAGAGGTGGAACGGCGCAGCAGGCGGGCCTGTGCGGTGGTCATCGGCACCATGACGACATCGTCCTCGCTGCCGAAAGAGCCGCCGCCTTTCTCATCCAATATACCGATGATGCGGAACGGCTGACCTTCGATACGGATGGTCTCACCTACCAGACCGGCAGTACGGCCAAACAATTTGTCGGCTACATCCACACCGATCAGGGCTACTGAGTTGCGTCCCAGCAGGTCGCCCTCATCAATGAATTCGCCTTCGGAAACGCCCCAGTTGCGGACAACGGAATACTGCGGGGTCACACCGGAGATGGTCGTCAGGGCGCTTTCGCCGCTGTAGGTTACCTCACCGCTGCCTTGCAGCGCTGGCGCTACATCCAAAACAGATGGCGCCGCGAACGTGTCGGCAATCGCTTCGGCATCTCCCAGGGTCAGCGGTTTGGGATTGCGTACGTCCTCATCGCCGCCACGGAAGACAAAGATCAAATTGGTGCCGATCCCCTGGATGGAACCGGTGATCTCCGCCTCTGCGCCGCGGCCGACGCCTAACATGGCGATCACCGCGGCCACACCGATCACGATCCCCAAAATCGTCAGGGCAGAGCGCAGCTTATTGGCTGCCAGACTTTCCAAAGCTTCAATAATTGGTTGTGCCAGCTTCATTCGCCATCCTCCACCACCACGCCATCCCGGATGGTAATGATCCGGTTGGTCAGTTCTGCGATTTCCGGGTCGTGCGTCACGATGATCAAGGTGGTATTGCGCTCTTTGTTCAGGTTGAGCAGCAGCCGCATGATCTCATCCCCGGAAGAGGTATCCAGGTTCCCGGTAGGTTCGTCCGCCATGATAATGGCGGGGCCGTTGATCAGCGAGCGGGCAATTGCCACCCGCTGCTGCTGCCCGCCGGAAAGCTCGCTCGGTCGGTGGTGGATGCGGTCGCCCAGGCCTACTGATACAAGCGCTTCTTCTGCCCGCTGGCGGCGTTCCTTCCCCGAGACATTCGCATAGCGCAGCGGCAGTTCCACGTTGGAAAGCGCGGTAGCCCGCGGCAGCAGGTTGAAGCTCTGGAAGACAAAGCCCACTTTACGGTTGCGGATATCAGCGAGCTGGTCGTCGTTCAGCTCGGCGACGGCTTCGCCATCCAGATAATATTCCCCAGAGGTGGGCCGGTCCAGGCACCCCAGCGTGTTCATCAGGGTGGATTTCCCGGAGCCAGACGGCCCCATGATGGCAACCACCTCGCCGCGCCGGATCTGCACCGAGAGGCCGCGCAGAGCATGCACTTCCACATCCCCCATCACATAGATCTTTCGCAAATCTTTGGCATCTACAACAACATCGCTCATGGCTAATTCCTTACAAAGGCGGGCGGCCCGTCCTGGCTGAAGAACTCGGTGGGCGGGTTGAGGATGATCTCATCACCCACCATCAGGTCGCCGCCGATGACTTCACTGTACACATCAGAAGATGCGCCCAATTCAATCGTGGCGGTCTTCATCTCGCCATTGTCCATGATGTACACCACCCGTTCGCCATCCACCACACGCACGGCGCGGTTGGGAACCAGCAGCACGTCTTCCAGCTGGCTGACGACAATGTTCACTGCAGCGGTCATCCCCGGCTTGACACGCGCATCGGGGTCCTCGATCTCAATGGTGACCTCAAAGTTGACCACCCCCTGTGTATCGGTTCCCACCGGGGAGACTTCCACGACATACCCCTGGTATTCCACGTTGAGGATGGCATCAAATGCCAGTGCAACAGGCTGCCCGACTGCTACCCGGTTGATATCCACTTCGGAGACATCCACATCTACCAGCAGGCTGGAAAGGTCATCCAGGCGGAAAGCGCTTGTCCCGGTGGAAACTTTATCGCCAGGAGCAATCTCCACTTTGGTGATCGTTCCTGCAAAGGGACTGTCGATCCAGGCCAGCTCTACAGAAGCCTCGGCGGCAGCAACCCGCGCCTCCGCAGCAGCAACATCCTCTGTATCCGGCCCAGACTGCAGCTTAGACAAATCGTCCTGGGCGTCAAGCAACTGCTGTTCGGCAATCGCCAGGTCCTTTTCTGCGATAGACCGTTCCAGTTCGGTGACGGTGTTGCCGGAGTAATAGTTATAGGAATACAGTAAATCGGCATAATCTCTGTATAACTGGTCGGTAATAGCTTTTTGTATCTTATATTTCCGGGAATCCTCATCAAAAATCTTATCCAGTTCCTCTTTGGCATCTGAATAATCTTCCCAGGCTTCTTTCGCTTTATATTCAGCCAGATTGATCTCGTCCTGTGTCCCGGTCCAGTTAATATCATCCCAATGATCCTGGGCATCTTCGAGGGCCTGTTCTGCCTCATAAACCGCTCTTTCGGCTGTGGTCACGGCCAACTGGTCATAGCTATCCAGCAAGTCCTGCAGGGCGTTCTGAGCGCTCACCAGATCGGCCTGCGCCAGGATCACCCCTTGCGGCAGGGAAGACTGCTCCAGGGAAGCAAGCATATCACCATCCTGCACCTGGTCGCCCAGGGAAACATCCACTTTTTCCACAACCCCGGTGGTTTGCCAGCTGAGCACCGCCGATTGGCGCGCCCGCACCACCCCGGTGGCGCCTACTTTCGCTTCCAGACTGCCCACCTGGATCACCTCGGTCTGCAAGCTGCTGGTCAGCTGTTCGGCTGCGCGGCCGCGCAAGAAGTTGGACAGCAGAAAACCGCCGCCAACCAGGACCACCAACACAACAACAACTGTGAGTATTCTTTTCATTTTCATCTTTACCAAGCTCCTATAAAGTTCAATGCAGATCAGACTGCATACGTTGACGTATTCTTCTTTTTCTCCATCCCGGAGATCGCTTTTTCCATCAATTCCACCAACTGTTTTTGCTCTGTTCCGGATAGTTGGTCTAAAAACAAGCGGATGCCTTTCAATTTGGCCGATTGCATTTTTTCAATGATCTGCATGCTTTTATTGGTCAGGAATATGCAGGTGGCCCGCCCGTCTGAGGGGTCTGGACGGCGTTCCAGCCAGCCGTCATCCTCCATGCGGCGGATGCTTACGCTGGCGGTAGGGGCGGTCACCTGCAGACCATCAGCCACGTCCTGCAGATGTTTGCCGGGGTTTTTGTTCACAAACCAGAGCAGCTGGATCTGCGGGTAGCTCAGATCAAAGCGACCTTTGGGTATCTCTCCCAGGCGGAACTGCTGCATGCGGTGCATCAGTTCGGACAGCTGGTCCTCATATTGGGATGTTGAAATTTTTTGTTCCATGCCACTCCCTTAACGCATGTAAATGGGAATAAATTCGGATCATTTAGTTAGACTAACTAAATGACCGTGCGAATTATACAACCTGTGGACAGCGGGTCAAGGCACATGGTTCAATTTCCCCGTATTTCTTATAATATTTTCACAATTCAAATGGATTTACAGCTTTTGCCGGACGCGCCGGGCCACATTGCGGAACAAAGCTGAGACTTCCTCCACCCCCTGGACGATCATCAGGATGGCATATACCAGGCCTCCCAGCGCGATGCCTCCCAGCACCACCCACCAGACCGAATAAGTCTGCGAGAAGCCCAGCCACCACACCAGCGCCCCCGACATTGCCCCCACCGCGAGGACCGCATTCAACACCCCCTTTAGCACCCTGCGGCCATCCAAGCCTTCCAGCCTGCGGTTCATGATCCAGAGCAGCACCCCCACCTCCAGGGTGGTCGCCGCCGTATTGGCTAAGGCCAAACCGCCGTGAGGCATCCATCCAAGGCGGGTGAACCACAG